>JAHEMG010000109.1 GCA_024643755.1 Flavobacteriales bacterium
GGGTATGGACGTGCAAGTGCGAAAAAACGGGCATAATTCGAAGCTAACGAAGATAAATCAATCCCAAAAAACTCAAGTTCAATGTGGACAATTTGGAATAACTCGATGCGTGTTTTGAATCCACAACACCGGACCAATTGATTTACTTTGCAATGTGTATTTGCAGCGACTTCAATTGTATCACTTTAAGAACCACAGCGAGCGGTCGTTGGAGTTTTGCAATGGCATCAATACCATCACAGGGTCAAACGGGATTGGCAAGACCAACCTACTGGATGCAGTGCATTATTTGGCGAATGCTAAGAGTTATTTCAATGGAATCGACAGTCAAATTATTGAACACAACGCCCCATTTTTCACCATCAAAGGTCATTTCCAGGGAGAGGCCCCTGCGGATATCTTAATTCAATTTGAAGGTGGCAAAAAATCGATCAAAAAGAACGACAAACCCTATCCCAGACTACTTGACCATATCGGGTTGATTCAAACGGTTTTTATTACACCATACGACATCGATTTGGTGTTGGGCAACAGCGATGACCGCAGGAAATTCATGGACTTGAGCATTTGTCAGATCGACAAGGCCTACCTCCAAAACTTAAGCACCTATAAAAAGACATTGGAGCAGCGCAATGCTTTGCTTAAATCGATGCAAGGGCGATACATCGACCCGGATTTACTTTCAAGTTTTGACGCCAAACTCATCCCTGCTGGCTTGTTGATTCATGAGAGCAGAAAAGCATTCGTAGCAGACCTATTGGGCTTTTTTGTAGGTATTTACCAAACACTCAGTCAAGGCAGTGAAACGCCGGCAATTGTCTACGAGAGTCCGTTGAACGAAGGCGATTTTCAGTCATTGTTGCAATCATCGTATCGCCAAGACATGGCAGCTCAGCGAACCACAGTGGGTGTGCACAAAGATGATTTACAATTCAATTTGGGCGAATTCCCGTTAAAAAAATTCGGTTCTCAAGGACAGATTAAAAGTTTTATCATCGCCCTAAAACTTGCCCAATACAATTATTTTCAACGGGTAACAAACAACCATCCCATTCTGCTACTCGATGATATTTTTGAAAAAATTGATGAGCAACGTGCACAGCGACTCATTGAAATGGTGGGCAGTTCGGGCTACGGACAAATTATCATCACCGATACGCATGTAAGTCGGGTAGAAACCCACTTCCAGCACCTCGAAACCACCAAGGTACACCATCATTTGTAGGATTTACATGTAAAGTCCCACCATCAGATCGATGTCGTGGTATTTGATGGCGAATTTATCGGCCAAATTTTTATTGGTTAGGCTGCCCCGGTACAAATAGGTCCCTTTACGAACGCCCGCTTTCGAGCGCAAAAACTCACCAAATCCACCCATTTGTGCCATTTCATCGAGCATCGGTGTGAAAACATTGCTCAATGTGTAACTGGCGGTTCTGCTCACCCTCGATGCAATGTTGGGCACACAGTAATGGATCACATCATGCTTATGAAAAATGGGTTTTTCGTGATTGGTAACTTCCGACGTTTCAAAATTTCCTCCGCGATCGATGGCTACATCAATGAGGACGGAGTGAGGACGCATCGACATGACCATTTCCTCTGTAACTACGATGGGACTTCTGGCGGTACAACCCGCGAGTGCACCAATGACAACATCTGCACTTGCAACAGCGCTTTTGATCACTTGTGGCTGCAAGGTGGACGTATAGAGATGGAATCCAAACGATTTTTGAATTCTCCGCAGTCGGTACATGTTATTGTCGAACACTTTCACGTTGGCGCCCAATCCCAAGGCGGCTTTGGTGGCAAATTCACCTACGGCACCGGCACCGATTACGACCACTTGCGTGGGGGGAACACCGGCAAACCCGCCTAGCAGTTCACCTTTGCCCACATGGGTATTGTTCAAATATTCTGCAGCAATCAAGATACTCGCCGTACCAGCAATTTCACTCATGGCGCGAATGATGGGACGTGTTCCACCATCATCTTCCAGGTATTCATAGGCCATGGCATTGATTTTTTTCTCCATCAACTTCCGCAATAGCACTGAATCCAACTGATTGATTTGCAATGCTGAAATGAGCAATTGACCGGGCTTCATCAATTCGATTTCCGCCAAAGTTGGTGGATCAATTTTCAGAATGGTTTCACATTCGTAAACCTCTTTGTTATTGTATACAATTTGGGCACCTGCCTCGCTGAATTGGATATCCGAAAAATTTGCATTTCTACCCGCGCCAGATTCAATTTTGATGGAGTGTCCGTTCGATGTAAAATATGCCACCGCTGCAGGCGTCAAAGGAACCCGGTTTTCTTGAAAGGTAACTTCTTTGGGGATACCAATGCTCAGTCCACCGTTTTTCAAGTGCGATTTTTGCATTTGTGCCAAGGTTTGAACCTCATTTTCGGGCGATAGGATATTTTTTGACAATGCCACAGGGTGTATAATTTATTAGTAACTCTAAGGTAGCAAATACTTCTGGAATATGCGCTACTTCTATAAATACAAATATACACATTTGTTTGTTGGTTAAAATTTGGCTCAGTCTTTGCTAATAAAAGAAGGCGCAGTTTTCTGCGTTAAATTTGAAGCACATGATGAAATCGTTTATACTGTCTGCCTTGTATTTGGGAACTGCCATCGTTGGCCTGCGGGCTCAGGCGCCTGTCAATCCTGAAAGTGGCAATCACATTACACGCATAGACAGTCTCACACAAGTTTTGTTGGGCAATATTCCCTCGCACAGTCCGGTGGGACATGACGAAGCACGTTACCGCAACGGCAAAGAATTCGAGGCGATGATGTCGCAAATAGGAAGCACCATTCCCTTTCAATACCATCGCATGGTAGAACAGCATATCCGTTATTTCATGGGGTATGGCGAAGCATACTATAGCCAAATCCACGAACGCATGAAGTTGTATTTTCCTATTTTTGAGGAAATCCTGGATAAAAACGGACTGCCAACGGAATTAAAATACATTTCTGTCATTGAATCGAATTTAAATCCCAGTGCGGTATCATGGTGTGGCGCTACAGGTTTATGGCAGTTCATGCCTTACACCGGCAAATTGATGGGCATGCGCATTGGCTACCCTTGTGACGACAGAAAGAGCATTGTGGCGAGCACACAAAAAGCTTGTGAATATTTTGCCAATTCTCAGTCCATCTTCAACAACTGGTTGATGAGTATCGCTTCATACAATTGCGGACCTGGTAACGTACAAAAGGCCATTCGCCGAAGCGGTGGAAAGACCAATTTTTGGGAGGTACTTCCCTACTTGCCCAAAGAAACCCAGAACTATGTGCCCAAATTCATTGCAGTGGCTTATGTGTTGAACTTCACTGAAAAAGGCAAAAATGCGGCATTCAACGATCAAAGCATTGTTTTAGCACCAACCAAAATTGACTCCACCATGCATTTGGGAAAAATCAACGA
>JAHEMG010000111.1 GCA_024643755.1 Flavobacteriales bacterium
CACCGATGGGATATCCTCTGCAGACGTATCCAACAAATGACGCAACAAAAAGCGCTTGTTCTTCTGATCTACATAGTAAACACTTTGCGATACTTTCTCGGCCGTGGTCGATACAGGTGCCACAGAAACGCGCACTGGATCCACCAAAATATTTTGACTCAACTTCACCACCTCCGCGGGCATCGTGGCCGAGAAAAAGAGGGTCTGTCGCTTCGTCGGCAATTTCGCAATCACCTTTTTCACATCGTGAATGAAACCCATATCCAGCATGCGATCCGCCTCATCCAACACAAAGAATTGAATATCGCGCAGGTCAATGTACCCTTGCTGCATCAAATCGAGGAGTCGGCCAGGCGTTGCTGTCATCACATCCACACCGCGCTTGATGGCATCCACTTGCGGTTGCTGTCCCACACCCCCAAAAATCACGGCGTGTTTCAGGCGCACATTGGCCGCGTACGACGCAATACTTTCGTCGATTTGCAACGCCAATTCCCGCGTGGGAGTAAGTATAAGGGCTTTGATACCTTTACCGCGACCTGCATCGCCCATCAGTTGTTGGATGATAGGAATGGAGAAAGCCGCCGTTTTGCCGGTTCCTGTTTGTGCCGTGCCTAAGATGTCGTTTTGGGCCAGGGCTGCAGGGATGGCTTGTTCTTGAATGGGGGTTGGCTGGGTATAGCCTAAGGCTGAGAGCGCTTCGATGATTTCGGGCGCAATGCCGAGTTTAATAAAATGTTCCAATACTACAAAGGTAGTTCTTATTGAGGGCAAACCCCAATGGGCGATTTCTGGGCGATTTCTGGGCGATGAATTGCGTGAAAATCCACTTCGATGGTTCGGTTCTGATCAATTTCGATTTATTTTGTTGCTACGCGTAACTTTCCCATAACATCGGCGTCTAACCCTATCATGAAATCAACGTTCATCCGAATACTCATCTTGGTTGCCCTAGCGGCTTGCAGGCCCGATCCAATAGATTCAATCAGTGGGAGTAACCCCGATTGGACGGAAGCATCGCACGGTAACGCTGCCCCCGATTATTCGGTGGTATTCCCTCAAGACCAAGTCAACGAACTGGAAATCACGATCGGGGCCGACAATTGGACCGCCATACGCAGCAACATGAAAGCGCTGTATGGATTTGATTTTGGGTCGGGCGGAATGGGCGGCCCTCCAGGCACCTTCCCCACCACCGAACCGGATTACGTGCAGACAACGGTAAAGTTCAAGGGCAAAACCTGGCAGCATGTGGGATTCCGACTCAAAGGCAACTCTACCCTATCTACCGCTTGGCGTTCAGGCATCTACAAACTGCCGTTCAGATTAGATTTCGACAAATTTGAGGACGTTCAGCCCAGCATAAAAAACCAGAAATTCTATGGCTTCAAGGAACTATCGTTTTCTCCCGGCGTGAAAGACAATTCCCTCATTCGCGAGAAATTGGGATCCGATATTTTCAGGATGGCGGGCATGCCGGCGGCACAGTCGGCTTTTTATAAAGTGTATATCGACTTTGGGGCGGGCATGAAATATTGCGGGGTGTATTGTGGACTGGAACTGCCTGATGACAAAATGGTGATTCAGCAATTGGGTGAGGACGCCGGCAATTTGTACAAACCCGAATCCAAATTGGCCACCTTCATTCAAACCGAATTTGAAAAGAAGAACAACGAACTCGCCGGAGATTTTGGCGATGTATCGGGATTTGTGAAGGCCTTGCAAAGCACCAAACGCAGCAGCGATGTAGTGGCTTGGCGCACCGGTCTGGAAGCCATTTTCAACGTAGACCATTTCACCAAATACCTAGCCATCAACAACGCCATTGTGAATTGGGACACCTATGGGGTGATGGCCCACAACTACTATTTGTACAACCACAGCAGCAAGGGTTTGATGTGGATCCCTTGGGATCATAACGAATCGTTCAGCAAAAGTCCGGGTATCACTGGCACAACTGGCGGACCAACGGGCCCTGGCAACGCCCTTTCATTAACCATGAACGAAGTGGGCACGGGATGGCCATTGATCAACTACATTGCCAACGATGCGGTTTATTTTGAAAAGTACAAATCGCACATGCGCGACTTCAAAAACGGCGTTTTCCAACAGAACACGTTGGATGCCATGATCGATAAATACTACGATTTGATCACGCCTTTTGTGGTGGGGGCCAATGGCGAGCAACCCAACTATACCCATTTGAGTAATGACGCGGCATTTACCGCCGAACGCGCAGCACTCAAAACCCATGTGAGCAATCGCATCGCATTAATCAATCAGTTTTTGCCCTAATGGAGCTGGAGAAAGCACTCGCAACGTTTGATTCCATCAGCATCGCGTCGCTGTTAGACCGTGCCGCATTGATGGATCGGAGCGATCGGAAATTCGTGTTCGACAAAGCTACTTTGGTGGATGTTCTAGGCGATTGTGGTCCGCAGTACAACATATTAGAGATGAATGTGCAGCGGCTGTTCGACTATGAAACTGAGTATTTCGACACAGCGGATCGGCTATTCTACCTACAGCATCACCGCGGAAAAGCCAATCGCTACAAAGTGAGACGGCGGCTGTACGGAAGCACCGGGGAGGAATTCATAGAGGTCAAGCACAAAACCAACAAGGGAAACACCCAAAAATTGCGGGTTGCTGGAAATGGATTATCCATGGCAAATCCATTGCTCCATGCACACATCGGAGAGTCATTAACGGCACAGCTGCAACCATCACTGCTGGTTCGTTACAAGCGCATCACACTGCTACACAAAGAGAAGAATGAAAAAGTCACCTTGGACTTCGACATCACTTGGGGCAAGCCCGAAGAAGAGCAGCACAGCACACCAACCGTCAATTTTCAAAACGTGGTCATCGCCGAGGTGAAGAGCATCAATTTGCACTTCAACACCTTTCAAAGCATCGCCAAGAAACGCGGCATTCGCGAGGGATCGCTGAGCAAATATTGCTTGGGCTGCCTGGCCGTATACCCCGAAATCAAACAGAATCGATTCAAACAAACCTATAAACACATTTTATCCATTGAACATGCATCTTGATTATTTAGCACCCTATCTCGTTAACCTCATTGCGGTTTTGATACTCATTCGCGGACTGTATTATCGCAGTTACCAGCGCACCGATTTGTTCCTCACCTTCTTCGGGTTTAACACCATTATTTTCTTCGTGGCGATTGTGCTGAACCAAGTCAACCTGAGCACCGGCGCGGCCTTTGGGATGTTTGCCGTTTTTAGCATTTTGCGATATCGCACCGAGGGACTTTCAGCGAAAGACATGACCTACCTGTTTTTGTCGATCGCGATGGGCTTATTGGGCGCCACCGCTGGCGACATTGCCAAGCAAAGCGTGATGGCCGCGTTCATTTTGGGCTTGGTCTTCGTGCTGGAAAGCGGCTGGGTGATCAAAAAGGAAAAGAGCATGGAGGT
>JAHEMG010000120.1 GCA_024643755.1 Flavobacteriales bacterium
TCTACCACCGCGATTTCATCCATGCCAACAACGCTTGGAAAGGTCCGGATGCCACCCTCGCCGGAACGGTCACCAATTGGACCGACACCCTCAGTGCGGGATTAAGCCGTGAATACCGCGTTTTGAAAGTAAAAAATGCTACAACAGAAGCCCTGGGGTACATTTACGTGGGCAACAAATTCAAAACCCAACCCACCCGAGGCGGCATTGTGCTGCTCATCGATAGCAGTTACCGCATCGCACTAAAAACCGAAATCGCGACGTTGACCCAAGATCTGCTCGCAGACGGATGGTTCCCAACCCAAATCTTCGTGGGCAGAAATGAAAAGGTAGATGCCATCAAAAGCAAATTGGACTTGCACATCAAAGGCCTACCCAAAGCCCCCAAAGCCCTGTATTTACTGGGTCATGTACCCGTGCCCTACTCAGGAAATTTCTCTACCAATGGCGATAGACCCCCACCAGACGGACACGTTGAAGGCGTTGGAAACCACACCGGTGCTTGGCCTGCCGATGTATACTATGGTACCGTAAACTGTTTTTGGGGCGATGAAAACGTAGATTGCACCACGGGTTCTGAAGCCCGACATAAAAACGTTCCTGGCGATGGCAAATTCGACCAATCTGCGCCCGAATGTCCTATCGTCTATGAAATGGGTCGCGTTGACCTCTATAACATGGATGTTTTCTCCACAAACGACACCCAACTCACCCGGGATTATTTGAACCGCGTGCACAATTACAAGTTCGGGAAATCGCAGTTTAGACGTCGCGGACTGATCGACAACAATTTCGGCGGCCTCAATTTGGCTTCCACGGGATACCACAACATCCCCTGTTTTGTTGGGTTGGATAGTTTTTCTGATGCAGTAGACTACTTCACTGAACAAACTGCTGGCTCTTATTTGTGGAGTTATGGCTGTGGCGCAGGCAGTTACGGCAGTTGCAGCGGCATTGGCACCACCAACGATTTCGCGGCAAACAAAGGCAAATTCAGCAACGCTTTCACCATGCTGGCCGGCAGTTACTTTGGCGATTGGGACAGCAAGAACAACATTTTACGCGGAGCCCTTGCCGGTGGATCTTTGGCCAGTTGTTGGGGTGGCATACCAAAGTGGTATTTGCACCACATGGGTTTGGGACAAAACATCGGCTACGGCGCTAAAATCACCCAAAACAATGTCAACGATTACTTCAACGGGGCATTCAACTACTCTTGGAATGGCGTTTTCATTGCTTTGATGGGCGACCCTACCCTCAACATGCTCTATGTGCAACCACCCACCAATTTGTCTGCCGTTGAAAGACAGGGCGGCACTTTGTTGAAGTGGAATCGCTCTGGAGAAAAAGTAGATGGCTACGTGGTCTATCGCATCGATCAAAAAAACCAAGAGTACAAAGAAATTGCTACCTTCTGCGGATTGGGCACATCAACAACCACAGATACATTCTATTGGGATTATTGCAAACCCACCATCGTAAATCCCAGTGCGGGCGATTACAAATATGCCGTGAGGGCCTTCAAATGGGAAACCACAGGATCTGGCAGCTATCAAAACCTCAGCTTGGCCAGCATGGCGAATTCCAAATACACCGCCGCAAACACCGACCTTTCTGTGCTCAGTTACAACCTCTACCCCAACCCAACCACCGGTGTAACTACGTTGGGGAATTTGACGGCACAACAGTTGATCTCGGTGGATGTATTCAATGCACTTGGACAGTTGATCCAGTCTTTTGAGGCCACTGCCGATGAAGCTGGTCAGTACACTTGGCGATTGCCTGCGGGCGTTTCTGGAATCTTGGAAGTGGTGATTACCGCCAATGAAAAGCGCAGTTCAACCAAGTTGATTGCCATTCAAAGCGCTGAATAAAATTGCGATTTACCAAGTTAGGTCGCACACTCAATAGACGAACTTTTGAATTTGGGGCAAACTTGTGTATTTTCGCGGTTCTGTAAAATAGACAATATTTTTTATGACAAACAATATCCTTTACCTAGTCCCTTTGTTGGGCGTCGTTGGTCTCATTGTGATGGCCATCAAGAGTGCATGGGTTAGCAAGCAAGATGCGGGCGATGAGAACATGCAGCGTTTGGCAGGCTACATTGCCAAAGGTGCCATGGCCTTTTTGAAGGCAGAGTGGAAAGTATTGAGCTACTTCGTGATCATCGCGGGTATCTTGTTGGCATGGTCTGGTACTTTCACCGGAAGTGCTGAACACCCCATCCATTCTAGTTGGGTGATTTCGATTTCCTTTGTAATCGGTGCAGTATTGTCTGCATTCGCGGGTTACATCGGTATGAACATCGCTACCAAAGCCAACGTTCGTACCACCCAAGCAGCTCGTACCAGTTTGTCAAAAGCGTTGAAAGTATCTTTCAACGGTGGTACTGTTATGGGATTGGGCGTTGCAGGTTTGGCCGTGATCGGTTTGGGATCATTGTTCATCGTGTTCTTGCAAATGTTCAACGTTATTTCGGTAAACAGCGACGAGATGAAAACGGCCATCGAAGTATTGGCTGGTTTCTCTTTGGGTGCTGAAAGTATCGCTTTGTTCGCTCGTGTGGGCGGCGGTATTTATACAAAAGCAGCCGACGTTGGGGCTGACTTGGTAGGTAAAGTTGAAGCAGGTATTCCTGAAGATGATGTTCGTAACCCTGCTACCATCGCCGATAACGTAGGTGATAACGTGGGTGACGTTGCCGGTATGGGTGCCGATTTGTTCGGTTCTTATGTGGCGACCATCTTGGCTACCATGGTATTGGGACAAGAAATCAATGCAAATGATGCATACAACGGTTTGTCGCCCATCTTGTTGCCAATGGTAATCGCAGGTTTGGGATTGATCTTCTCTATTGTTGGAACTTGGTTCGTAAAAGTAAAGAATGAAACCGATAGCGTACAAAACGCATTGAATTTGGGTAACTGGTCATCTATTGCGTTGACAGGTATCGCTTCTTATTTCGTGGTAAACGCTTTGTTGCCAGAAAAAATGTCTTGGTTTGATGCCGCTCGCGGAGAAGAATTCACCCGCAATGGTGTTTTTGCTGCCATCGTAGTTGGTTTGGCTGTGGGTACGTTGATGAGCATCATCACTGAATACTATACCGCCATGGGCAAACGTCCTGTAATGTCGATCATCCGTCAGTCAGGCACTGGCCACGCTACCAACATCATTGGTGGTTTGAGTGTGGGTATGGAATCTACCGTATTGCCTATTTTGGTTTTGGCAGGTGGTATCATGGGTTCTTACTACTTCGCTGGTTTGTATGGTGTTTCTATCGCCGCTGCGGGTATGATGGCAACGACTGCAATGCAGTTGGCCATTGACGCTTTCGGTCCGATCGCTGACAACGCAGGTGGTATCGCTGAAATGAGTCAGTTGCCCGAGGAAGTTCGCGGACGCACA
>JAHEMG010000014.1 GCA_024643755.1 Flavobacteriales bacterium
CACGGGCTGTCACTGCGCTGACACAAGGTGGAGACTACCTCGGGAACGGTTCTGCCGATAAGTTCTGCCAAGACCCATTCATCGCCCGGCAAACCTTTTTCCTTCAGGCCCTGCTGAAAAATTGAAACGATGGGTTTCGCATCGGAAAGCAACAGGTCAACCAGGGGGATTAGGATGATTTGGGGCAGATTTGTTGTCATAAGAAAACTGCGTGAAGTTATAAATAATTGATTGCCTTTTCGTTACGACAATATTGTGATTGGGTTGTATTATCGCTGAATAAATACGGGTTCTTTCAGCGTTTTTGGCCCGGTTTGATATAGGTGTTCTCCCATTCGGATGATGCGACCTAAAAAATCGCGCATCGAAATTTTATGTGTTTTCAGCAAGCCCGGTAGCATGCTTTTGGTGGGGTGAAGGTTAGGCATGGTATTGACATCCAGCACGTACGGCGTATCGCCTAGGAGTCGGATATCCACCCGCGAGAAGAATGTGAGGCCGAGTGATTTGTGGGCGGCGAGGCAAGCATTGATGATGTTATTTTTCTCGGTCTCGCTCAGGGAAGGGTGATAGCTGCGACGGGTTTTTCCGTGCGATTGTCCCGCCAGGTAAACGGTTCTTTTGGGGTAGGGGATTACTTCCAGAGGCGGTAGTGTTTCAAAGCCATTGCCACTTTCGTTGGGTATGATGGCCACGCTAAATTCTCGGCCAATGAGGTAAGGTTGGGTGAGTTTGTCTTCGGCACATCGCGCTTCGAATTGTTCAAAAGCGGTTTGGGCGTTGGTGATTTCAATGCCGCGATGACAGCCCCCTTTTCGGGGTTTGGTGATGTAGAGTCCTTGCGTTATCTCAGCATAATGCTGCACGGATTTGGGTACGGCAATCTGATGATCGATGAGGACCTGTTCTACGTACAATTTGTCTTGAGCCATTTGTTGCTGCACGCCGCCACTGCTGAGGTGTTTGATTTTATGGGCGTCTAGCCATTCTGCGATATCGGCTTGGGAGTGTTCGTGAAAGCCATAACAAACGTTGATGACAAAATCAAAGGTGAGCAGAAGATCTACCAGTGCTTGGTTGGGTTCGGTCATGTGTATAATGCTGCCTTGGGCATTGGTGGGCAATCCCTTGAATAAGTTGATCACGGTAGCTGTATCTACGTTTTCTTTCCAGGGAGTGAATCGACTTTCGGCGTACAATATGGCAATTTTCATAGGAGGCGCAATTACTTTAAATGGTATCTCCAAATTGTTACAGAGGTATTACGCTTTTCCGCCATTGACGCATTTAACAGAGATTTAATTTTAAGTTCTCATGGCGAGTATTGTTTTGTAGCCATGAAACCACAGTTGGTCGTAATGGATATGGCGGGTACAACCGTCAATGATTTTGGGTTGGTGCAGCAAGCTGCCATCGATGCCATGAAATGGAAATTGAACATCGAAATCACGATGGATCAGGCCAATAAAGTCATGGGGATTCCCAAGAAAACTGCTTTTGAACAATTGTGCTCACTGAACAAAACGATGGTTACGGCCGATGTTATTGATGAACTGGTGAATTACTTCAACACCCAATTGATTGAAAAATACGCGGTGAAAGGTAGCATTGAACTGATGCCCTACGCGGCAGAATTGTTCGATCATATTCGAAGCAGCGGTGCCAAAGTGTATTTGAATACGGGGTTTAATCGCCAAGTAGCAGAAGTAATTGTGAAAAATTTGGCTTTGGATGGCGTGATTCATGGCTATATCGGAAGCGATGAGGTGGATGCCGGAAGACCACAACCCGATATGATTCGTCTGGCTATGAAACGTGCTGGGGTAGAATACTCTCATTTGGTGATGAAAGTGGGCGATACAGTGAGTGATTTGTATGAAGGCTTTTCAGCGGGATGCGCTTGGAATGTGGGTGTGCTCACAGGTGCCAATACTTACGAAGAATTGCGCACTGCACCCTATTCGCAGATTTTATCAGATTTACAACCGCTGATTGCATACTTCCCTAAGGCGGGCAGGATGTTGGGTGGCCGTAAATAGTTTAGGAACGAATTTCGGCAGTTTTGTCGGTAACCGGCCACTGATTTTGTGTGCTGATTTTGATCAGGGATTCTCGGTCTACCACAGTAAGGTTGATCGGTGTTTTTTTCTGTGTTTTGATGTGCAGGATATAACGGCCCCTTGTGGTGTAGGCGGCGCCGAGTTTTCCATAGCGAAGTCCCCAACCGCCAAATTCTCTCAATGGGTTGATTTTAAGTAGTTCCACCGTTTGTATGTCTTCCCAAGGGAGGGTTGTGGGTTTGTTGCGGAATGGAGGGTATTGGTAGGTGATGCCTTTTTGGTCGATGCTTACTTTTAGTTTGATGGAATAGATAAAAAGACCCACGATGGCTAGGATGATGAAGCCAATCCAGTCAAAGGGCTCAACATCTTCGGGATTGGTAATGATTTCGTGCAAGTAAAGGATGGTGGGAATGCTGAGCATGCTCCAAAAAATCCAGGCAGGGAAGCCAGACTTTTCAGAAAATGGGGATTGATTTTCCATGGAAGTCAAAGATAGCGTGGAGGAATGAAAAAAAAGAATGAGTCTGCTTGCAAAGTAATTTTAATCCATGTATATTTGCAGCCCTTTTAAGCATTTTCAATCATGACCAAACGTACTTACCAACCCTCGAATAGAAAACGCAAGAACCGTCACGGTTTCCGTGAAAGAATGGCAACTGCCAATGGCCGCAGGGTTTTGGCTGCTCGTCGCAAACGCGGTCGTGCAAGTCTTACTGTATCTCACGAGCGCAGTCACAAAGGTTAATCACCTTTGTCTGTGCAAGCAAGGCAATGACTTCACAGGTGTTGCCATATCGTTTGGGACAGGCTTTCGGGAAGACCGAAAAACTCAATAGTGAAAAAATTATCGCCGGACTGTTTCAGTCTGGCGTTTTTGTTTCTAAGTACCCGTTGCGTGCAAACTTGTTGGTGACGCCACTTCCGGTGGAGGGGGTTCCTGTGCAAGTCGTTTTTACCGCAAGCAAGCGAAAGTTCAAGCGGGCCGTGGATCGCAATTTTGTGAAACGCAGACTCAGGGAGGTTTATCGCAAACATAAATTGCCTTTTTACCAAGCGATAGAACAAAAGGGAATCACGTTGGCCATTGCGGTGATGTACACGGGTAGTGAACTGCCCGATATGAAGCAGCTAGAAAAGTCGTACGCTGTGTTACTAAAGAAAATTTACGATGTGCTCGAATTGCAGTCCGGGGAATAAACAGCGGAGAAACTCGATTTTCCATGCGGACAAGGGCGAGGAATCTAAGGGTGGCTTGGTTAGGGGTGTTTTTGTGCTGCTGATCAAAGGGTATCAAGGACTGCTATCGCCGCTACTGCCGAATAGCTGTCGGTTCGTTCCAACCTGCAGTCAATATGGTATCGAGGCGTTACAGAAATACGGGGCGATAAAGGGTGGATGGTTGACTTTGAAGCGGATTGGTCGCTGCAATCCTTGGGGTGGGAGCGGGTATGATCCGGTGCCTTAGTTGCAACTTTTGTGGGGTATTTGCCGATGTTGACGGAGGTTATCTGAAGGGCTTGTTTGATTTGTCCGTAAATACTTGCTAATGATTGTAGAATTCACTATTTTTGCAGCCCTAAATTTATAGCCAAATGAATACCAACCAGTACGAGACCGTGATCATTTTGACACCCGTGCTCTCTGAACAACAGATGAAAGATGCTGTTGCAGGCTACAGAGAGTTGATCACCGGCAATGGAGGGAAGTTAGTCCACGAAGAAAATTGGGGACTGACCAAACTAGCCTACCCTATCCAGAAAAAAGGCACGGGATTTTATCACTTGTTTGAATTTACTGCTAACCCAGAGTTCATCAAGTCTTTCGAATTGGCTTTCCGCCGTGATGAGCGCGTTTTGCGTTACCTCACCGTGAAGTTGGATCGTTGGGGTGTGGATTTCAACCAGCGTAAGCGCAATGGTGAACTTCGTACCGTAACTCCACAAGGCGAGAAAGTTGTTGTTAAAAAGAAAGTTGTCATCGAGGAGGACGAATTATGAGCAAAGAAACAAACTTCATCTTCAACCAAACCCCACAGGTTTTGCAAAAGAAGAAATACTGTCGCTTCAAAAAGCACGGTATTCGTTACATCGACCACAAAGACGCTGAGTTTTTGTTGAAGTTCGTGAACGAGCAAGGTAAGATCTTGCCACGTCGTATCACCGGTACCTCTTTGAAGTATCAACGTAAAATTTCTGTAGCCATCAAAAGAGCACGTCACCTGGCGTTGTTGCCTTTCTTGGCAGACGGTTTAAAATAAGAAGGAGATAGACACATGAAAATCATTCTCACTCAAGACGTAAAAAACCTCGGCCACAAAGATGACGTTGTGACCGTGAAAGATGGATACGCAAGAAACTTCTTGATTCCAACCGGAAAAGCCAAATTGGCTAACGAAGGTGCCTTGAAAATGTTGGCAGAAGACATGCGTCAGCGCGCGTTCAAAATGGACAAATTGCGCAAAGATGCTGAAGCGTTGGCAGAAAAGTTGAATGGTTCAACCATCAACTTGGTTGCTAAAGCAGGTGCTTCTGGCAAAATCTTTGGATCGGTTACCAGCTTGCAAGTTGCTAATGCATTGAAAGACAAAGGGTTCGACGTTGACCGTCGCAAGATTGTTTTTGATGACATCAAAATGGTGGGTTCTTATGAAGCCAACATCAACTTGTTCAAAGAAATCAACGCAAGTGTTACCCTTGAGGTAATCGCTGAGTAATATTCTTCACTTACAATGCAAAGGTCGCCCCAAGGGGCGACCTTTGTTTTTTTATAAGTAACTTTGCCAAACTTATGTGGGATAAAATAGCCACCTTTATATTAAAACAACGGGCCATCTTTTTAATTGCCATCCTGGCATTCACTGGTATCATGGGCTACTATGCCACCAAAGTGCAGTTGGAATATCAACTGCAGCGATTGGCGCCCAAAAATGACCCAGATCTCGTTGCATACAACAAGTTTCAAAAAACGTTTGGGATGGACCACAACAAAGTGGTCATCGGTTTTACCACGGATAAATTGTTTGAACTGAAGCATTTCAATCAGTACAAGCAAATGTGCGATTCTATCGCCAAAATCCACGGAGTAAAAACCCTGTTATCGCCCACCAACCTGTACAATCTTGCACTCGACACCGGCGGGAAATTCCAAATGCATCGCTTTGCAGAAAAAGAACCTACCACCCAGGCCGAAGTAGATAGTTTGCAATCGGCTTTCCTCGATATGCGGTTCTATCAAGGCCTGCTCTACAATGCTAATACCAACGCGTCTTTGATGGTGATATCGCTAGACGACAAAGTAATGGATTCAGAGGAGCGTGTGACATTGATTCAAGACATTCAACGCAGGGCTGCACAGTTTGGAGAAGAAGTAGGGGCCGAAGCCCATATGGGTGGTTTGCCCTACGTTCGGACAGAGATGGCTACCAGCGTAAAATCGGAGTTGGTCATGTTTACCGTAGTGGCCTTTTTGGTAACTGCCATTCTCATTTTGGTGTTCTTCCGTAGCTTTAGTACCCTCGCCATCGCCATATTGTTTATCGCTATTGGGGTGATTGTGATGTTTGGTATCAGCGGCATGTTGGGCTATAAAATCAATTTGCTTACCGGTACCTTGCCACCGTTGCTGGTGGTGATTGGGGTGCAAAATGCCGTGTATCTTATCAATAAATACCACGAAGAATACCGCAAGCACGGCAACAAAGCCAAAGCTCTTACACGTATCATTTCTCGCGTGGGCGTGGCTACCTTCCTCATCAACTTTACCACGGCAGTAGGTTTCGGTACCTTCTATTTTACCAAGACCCAAATTTTGGAGCAATATGGTGTGGTATCGTTTATTACCATCAACCTGGTATTCTTCATTAACATCATCGGTATCCCCGCGCTCTATAGTTTCTTGCCGGTGCCATCCGATAAACAGGTTGCACACCTCGACAATGGCGGAATCAACAAGTTCTTGAGTTGGGTGAAGTTTTTGGTGTTCAACCGCAAACGTCGCATCTACTTCTGGTTTATCGCCATCACAGTGTTGGCAACCACCTTCGTATTTAAATTGCATCCCCTGGCGTACATGGTAGATGACGTTCCCAAGAGTTCCAAGATGTATAAGGACATGCAGTATTTCCAAGATAACTTCAAAGGAATTTTGCCTTATGAGATTTTGATAAAAACGCATGATGAATCGGAGGTGACCAATTTTGATGTGCTAGACAAAGCCAATCGCCTACAAAAAGCCCTGAAGAAATTCCCAGAGTTTGCCAAGCCTACTTCACTTGTGGAAGTCCTTTGCTATGGCAATCAGGTGGTGAATGACGGTGACCCGGCCTTCTATCGCTTGCCCAATGCGTTGAATATGGGCGATATCGCTGGAAGGATGCCTCAAGCCAACCCTGCAGCGGGTAGCATGCAAAATGCCATTGTTCGAGGACTCATGGATAGTACCAGAACCACGCTCAGAATTAGTTATCAAGTGAAAGATGTGGGGTCAATTCGCCTCGATAGCATCAACAAAGAGGTCTACAAGATTTTGGATCGCATTTTCCCACCAGAGGAATATACCACCCAGATTACAGGTTCTTCAGCTGTGTTCTTGAAGGGTAATTCTTACCTCTACGGAAGTTTGGGCAGCGCAACATTCTGGTCATTGCTGATCATTACCATCACCATGGGATTCTTGTTCCCTTCGATCAGGATGATTATCATCGCGGTGATTCCCAATATCATCCCACTGTTGGTAACTGCCGGAACCATGGGCTATTTCGATGTTCCTCTGAAGCCATCAACGATCTTGGTGTTCAGTATCGCCTTTGGAATTACGGTAGACGCAACCATTCACTTCATCATCACCTTCCGCAGAGAATTGGTGAAACACAATCGCCCTGTGCGTGAAGCCCTGAACGAAACCATCGTGGAAGTGGGTGTGTCGATGATTTACAGCATGGTGGCCATCTGCGCAGGATTCTTGATCTTCACGTTCTCTAGTTTTCAAGGTACCCAAGCGTTGGGATGGCTTACGGGCTTGACATTGCTTACGGGTATGGCGGCGAACTTGTTCCTATTGCCAGCATTGATCCTTTCTCTGGAAAAGTCATTGAACCCCAAGGAAGAATTGTCTGAGCAAGTGTTGGAACTGCCCGACGAAAACGAAGATTAACGCGCTTTTGCTTTAGAGTACCAACTGACTGCATCCCCGCAGATCGGAGAAGTCCAATCGTCCCATCACCTCGAAGCTGCCATCCTCGTATCGCTTCGCCAAATCATCTGTAGCAATAAAACTACAACTGTCGATGTTGGCCAGATCAACGATACACAGTCGACCGGTTTTTCCATCCGGTAGATAGTGTTTGGGGTCGCCCGGGTCTTGGATAAAGACTTGCATCCATGGCGGACAGTAAAACCGGTGTCCATTTTTTGCGTATGCCTGACTCAGGAGTTCCGTCATGCCGTATTCGGAATGAATTTCGGCCCCGATGAAAGCGCGGCTCAATTGCTCATGTACCTCATTTCGGGTGAGTTCGGGCCCACGTCCTTTCATGCCACCTGTTTCCATGATAATGGTGCGATGCCAAGCTTGCGCAGGCAGTTTTTCGGCCATATCGAGCAGTGCGAAAGTGACACCAAACAAAAGGGTAGGGATATTCTTGGCTTCGTTTTTAGCGATGATTTGGGCCACCTCTTCGTATTGGTTTAGGTAAAATCCGCTGTTGGGTTGTCCACGTCGGATGAAGGCCTCCACCATATAAATCAGGGAAGATCCTTGGCGTTCAAGGTAACTGGGCAGCAGACCAATGACGCAATATTGGTTGATGTTGCCATACAGAAGTTCAAATCCTTGTGTAAAGCTATGCTCATACAGGGCGGGATCTTGAACGATGTGTTGCGAAGGTGTTTGAAGGGTGGTTCCTGAACTGCTAAAGACCAATTGGAATTGGGGTGTTTTGGTATGGGCCGCGGGATTTTGGGTCACAACGGGGTGACTCTTGTAAAAGGCGATGGGCAAGAAATTGAAATCGGGGGTAGGGAATTGCTCACACCATTGATTGAACAAGGGATTGTTTTTTCGTTGATACGCGTGGATGTTCTGGGCCCATGGCGTAAATTTGGCCTTGGAGATGCGGAATAATTCACTGATATCGGGCCTGTTCATGGTAAGCGCGCTTTCGCTGATGCTGGGTTGTAACGGTGGCAAAGATACAATTCCTTCTCCGCCAACGTTGGTTTTTAACGGGATTTACCCTTACAATAGTGGATTTGGGTACGACAGTTTTGTTGAGGTAGATGTGTCGTTCTCGGATGCAGACGGTGACATTGGCTTGGAGGATAGTGATACGCTATTCCCTTTTGGTGGCGGCGATCCTGCCTTTTACAATTTGCTCGTCTATTACCAGGATAAGAAAAATGGACAGTGGCGATATCCCATGAATCCGCTGTTGGGACCGAATGATACATTGGTACTGCATCAGCGATTGAAGAACCTAACGCCCACGGGCAAGAACAAAAGCATCGAGGGAGATTTAACGGTGGTGATTCCTGCCAGACCTTATTCGTATCGTGGCGATTCTGTGCGATTTGAAATTCAACTGATAGACCGGGCACTTCATCGAAGCAACAAAATCATAACGTCGGCAATTTTGCTGCAACACCCATAAATCCAATTTAATTTGATATTTTCGTGGTTCAAAGGTTTTTGGCATGCAGTTTGACAATCCCCTACAAATGATGAAACGAATTTTGATATTGTGCTGTGCGATGATGGTGGGTGCCTTAGGTGCTCAAAAGTCGAAGGATATTGGATTCGTGGATTCTGATGTGATTTTGGCAAAAATGCCTGAGTATCGCGCTGCTCAAAAGGATTTGGATGATTTGGGTGCGAAGTTTCAGGGCGAGGCACAGCAGATGCAAACGGCCTTGGATCAGTTGATTCGCGATTTTCAATCCGAAGAAATCTTGTTAACCGCCGATCAACGTCGTCAAAAGAAGGAAGCCATCACCGCGAAAGAAGCGGAGTTGATTTTATACAGGGAGTCGAAATTTGGTCCCACCGGCGAATTATACCAAGAGCGCGCACGTTTGATTAAACCTTTGCAAGACAAAGTATATGATGCGGTTCAAAACGTGGCCAAGAAAGAGGGGTACGCTTATATTTTTGACAAGAGTGGCGGTGCGTTGATGTTGTATGCAGATCAGAAGTACGACAAAACCTTGGAGGTGATGGAGGCATTGGGAATTCCAACAGAGGATATGCCTGGTGCAACAAACACACCTGCCAAGCCCAATACCCAGAATCGTGGCGGAGTGCCCAAGCCCAATACAGGTGGAAACTTGAACGGGGGCGGTGAAAATGCCGATGACAATTAATCAATAAAAAATAATAATTACAGGATACATGAAAAAAACCATTCTTTTTATCGCCATGACCATGCTTGTTGCTTTGGGCTCTGTGGCTCAAGCGCAAAAAATTGCTACCATCAACACTGCCAAGGTGGTAGATACACTTCCCCAAAAGGATTCTGCATTGGCACAATTGGCCCGCATTGAGCAGGGTTATGCTATGCGTTTGCAGGATTTGGAAATGGAAATGCAAAACAAGGAAAAGGATTATCAGGCCAAATTGGCGATGAAAGCTTCTCCAGCGCAGTTGGAATTGATCCAAAAGAGTTTCCAGCGTTTGCAACAGGAAGCAACTGAAACCCAAGAGGCTTACAAAACTGAGATTCAAACAGAACAGGCCAAATTGTACCAGCCCATTTTGGATGCTGTGAAGAAGGCAACGGGTGATGTGGCTAAGGCCAAGGGTTATGCCCATGTAATCGACAACTCAACCGGTTCTGTGGTATGGAGTGCAAATGCAGCGGATGATCTTACCGCCGCCGTGATTGCAGCCATGTTGAAGAAATAATTGAGGAACACCTTATATTTGAGGACTGCTGTGAAAACGGCAGTCCTTTTTATTTATAGATGGTGTTAGATCAAGCGGATATGGCAAGCATGGACTTCGCAGGCGGTAAAATCGGGATTTTCGATTCGGGTTATGGTGGGCTTACCGTGATGCGCAGCATTGTGGATGCACTGCCAGCCTATGATTATTTGTATTTGGGCGATAATGCGCGAGCCCCTTACGGCAATCGGTCATTTGATACAGTGTATCATTACACTTTGGAGTGTGTGAATTGGTTGTTTGACCAGGGCTGTGAGTTGGTAATTTTGGCTTGTAACACGGCGTCGGCGAAGGCGTTGCGACAGATACAGCAGGTTGATTTACCCAAGCGGGGCGATGGGAAGCGTGTGTTGGGCGTAATTAGACCTACCACAGAACAGGTAGGGTTATTGACGAAATCGGGAGTAGTGGGTGTGATGGGCACAGAGGGTACGGTTAAGTCGGGGTCATATCCCATTGAAATCGCGAAGTTTTTTCCGGAGGTTGTGGTGGAACAGGAGGCCTGTCCGATGTGGGTATATTTGGTAGAGCACAATCATCTTACGGGTGAGGGGGCTGATTATTTTGTGAAGCAACACATGGATCGGATTTTTTCTAGGAATGGTGAGATAGATACATTGTTGTTGGCATGCACGCATTATCCGTTGTTGCGGGAGACGATTGAAAAGTTCTTACCGGAGGGTGTGAAGTTGATTTCGCAGGGCGGATTGGTAGCGGAGCGTTTGGAGGATTATTTAGGCCGTCATACCGAGATGGAGGCGCGCCTGCGGCGCGCCGGTACCCGGAAATTTGCAACGACCGATGATGCCAAGACCTTTGAAAAACAAGCTTCTTTGTTTTTTGGAGAACCACTCAGCGCAGAACACGTTGAAATTGGTCAGCATTGAATGAAATTGGTCAAGATTCAGCCAATTTGAACCCCAAACAAGCGTAATTTTGTTGTATGCAGCCCGCACATCTCACCGATGTATTGAAGTCGCTCCCCCACAAACCCGGCGTATACAAATACTTCGATGCGGAGGAGGTGATTATCTACGTGGGCAAAGCCAAAAATCTCAAAAAACGCGTTAGCAGTTACTTCTCTAAACAGCACCATGAAAACCGCAAAACGGCCATCTTGGTGAGTAAAATACAGCGGATTGAATTCACGGTGGTTGACACCGAAATGGATGCCTTGTTGTTGGAGAATAGCTTGATCAAAGAGTTTCAACCGCGTTACAACATCTCCCTCAAAGACGATAAAACCTATCCGTATATTCGGGTTACAGCCGAGCGCTTTCCCAAGGTGTTTCCTACCCGGAATCCGGTGCGCGACGGCTCTGAGTATTTTGGTCCCTACGCCAACGTGAAAGTCATGCACACGGTGCTCGACTTGGTGAAAAAATTGTATCCCACCCGCAATTGCAATTTGGTGATGTCGCCGGCGAGCGTAGCCGCCGGCAAACACAAGATTTGCATGGAATACCAGCTTGGGAATTGCAAAGGTCCCTGCGAAGGCTATCAATCTGAATCGGCCTATAATGAAGATATCGCCCACATCAAATACCTTCTGAAAGGACATTTGGGCGAGGTGAAGCAGCACCTGAAAGGACTCATGATGCGCGCAGCGGCGGATCTGCTTTTTGAGGAAGCCCAAGAGTACAAAGAAAAATTGGATTCCCTGGAACGATATCAGTCGAAAAGTACCGTGGTGAGCACCACCCTGGGCGATTTGGAAGTGTACAGCATCAGTAGCACGGAGAAAGTGGCGTTTGTCAACTTTTTGCGCGTGAGCCAAGGATTGATTGTGGTGAGCAGAAATGTGGAAATTCGCAAAAAACTCGACGAATCTGATGCCGAGCTCCTAGAAGCGGCGGTCGCAGAAATGCGCGCGCAATACGGCGATAACTGCAAAGAAATTGTGTTGAGTCAGCCCCTGGAATTGGAATTAGACGGCGTTGGAATTACTGTGCCGAAACTGGGCGATAAAAGACGGTTGTTGGAATTGAGTATGAAAAATACCCTGCTGTACAAACAAGAAAAATTGTCGCAGTATGAAAAACTCAATCCCGAGTTGCGAGTAGATCGTTTGATGGAGCAAATGAAAAAAGATTTGCGTCTCAGCGAGATGCCCCGGCACATAGAGTGTTTCGATAACTCCAATTTCCAAGGTACTTATCCGGTGAGTGCCTGTGTGGTGTTTAAAAATGGCAAACCCGCGAAGAATGAATACCGACATTTCAATGTGCGCACCGTGGAAGGTCCCGACGATTTCGCCACCATGAAGGAGGCGCTGACCCGCAGGTATACCCGTTTGCTCGAAGAAGGCAAAACACTGCCACAGTTGATTGTGGTGGATGGGGGAAAGGGACAGCTTAGTGCCGCGGTTGAAGCGTTAAAAGCCATCGGTGTATATGGAAAGTTGGCCATCGTGGGCATCGCCAAGCGATTGGAGGAAATTTATTATCCAGGTGATCCGTTGCCGATGTATATCGACAAGAAATCAGAAACGTTGAAGGTGATTCAGCACATGCGCGATGAAGCCCACCGCTTTGGTATTACCCACCACAGGAATCGTCGCGATAAAGGTACCTTGAGAACCGCACTCACCGAAGTGCCCGGGGTGGGAGAGGAAACAGCCAGGGCGTTGCTCAAACATTTCAAAAGCGTAACTCGGGTAAAAGAAGCTAGCGTGGATACTTTGGCGGGGGTGGTAGGCCGTGCGAAAGCCAAGGTGATTGTGGATTTTTATCAAGGTGGAACCCAAGAGAATGAAGATACAGTAGTTTTGTAAAGAGTGATTGATATGCAGAAAGTTACCGACACATACATACTATCATGTTTGTTGCAAAAAGCCCGAGAAACGTCGTTTTCTTGTGTTTTGCTAAGCAATAAATTTGAGGATGCTTACGGCCGGTGGCAGTATTTCGCAGGATTTGGCATCGCGCAGGTAACAGAGGATTTGTCATCTGTAGATCGCAGCGCGGATAGCCCTTGGTTTGGGTATGTTTCCTATGATTATAAAAATAGTATTGAGCAGAGTTTGTCGAGCCAACATGCCTCACTATGCGGGTTTGCCTCGTTGAAGTTTGTG
This sequence comes from Flavobacteriales bacterium, assembly GCA_024643755.1. Classification (GTDB taxonomy): domain Bacteria; phylum Bacteroidota; class Bacteroidia; order NS11-12g; family UBA955; genus UBA955. The sequence goes on from JAHEMG010000014.1 coordinate 13,072, forward strand.
CTGCCTGAAATTTGGGTGGGGTTGGACAGAAACGGACAAGTTCATGGAACTGCCGAAGGTTTGTCATTGTGGGAACAGATACAAACTGCCGAAAATGACGTTGCTCAATATGCAGAAATGGATGCGATTGTCCAACCTTCGGTGACTTGGTCGCCCTTGACTTCGCGCGAAACGTATTTGAACAGCGTAGCCAAGATTCAGGCGGGGATTGTGGAGGGGGATTATTATGAAATGAATCATTGTGTGGCATTCACGGCCACAGCGGAAATCGATCCGTATATAACATTCTTGAAATTGAATGGCAAAGCACCTGCGCCGTTCGCATGTTTCTTAAAGGATGGAGATCAATTTTTATTGAGTGCCAGTCCGGAGCGGTTCATCGCCCAGAAAGGCAAGGAATTGGTGTCGCAGCCCATCAAGGGTACGCGGAAACGACAATTGGCGGAGGATCAAGCCCAAGCAGATATTGAGGCGGTGGCATCGCTCAAGGAATCAGAAAAGGATCGCGCTGAGAATATCATGATCGTTGATTTGGTGCGAAATGATATGTCTAGGGTATGCAATTCGGGCAGTGTACAAGTTCCGGCTTTGTGTGAAGTGTACACCTATTCACATGTGCATCAGATGATTTCTACGGTAAAAGGCACGTTGAAGGAAGGTGCAAATGTGAAAGAAATCGTACACGCTATGTTTCCGATGGGCAGTATGACTGGTGCGCCCAAAATTGCGGTGATGCAAGCAACCGAGGGATTGGAGAATTTCTCGCGGGGCATTTACAGCGGCGCTGTGGGGTATGTGTGGAAGGATACGATGGATTTGAATGTGGTGATTCGCTCCTTGATGTACGATGCAAGTAAACAGCAATTGTCTTACGCCGTGGGCGGAGCGATTACCATCGACAGTGTGGCAACGGAAGAATATCAGGAATGTTTGGACAAAGCCGCAACGGTCTTGTCGATCTTCGGTTGATTAGGGCTCGAATTTGTAGCCAACCCCTTTAACGGTGTAAATGAATTTGTCGTCGAGCTTCTCGCGAATCTTGCGCACATGCACATCGATGGTACGATCAACAACCAATACTTCATTACCCCAAACGTTTTCTAAGATTTCGTCTCTGCTGAAAACTCGACCAGGTCTAGAGGCCAAGAATGCCAACAATTCGAATTCTTTTCGGGGCAGTTGCAGTGCTTTTTCGTTGTACTCAACCACAAACCGTTCACGGTCAATTTTGATGGAAGCAAAATCGTACTTTTCGGGCTCGGGTGTTTGGATGGCGTTACCGCGACGTAAGATGGCTTTTACGCGACTCAACAATACGCGATTTCTCACAGGCTTTGCGATATAATCATCGGCACCTGCTTCGAAACCGGCCAACTCAGCAAATTCCTCAGACCTTGCGGTCAGGAAAATTACCGGAATGTTCTTGGTTTCAGGATTGTCTTTTAACTGTCTGCAAGCTTCCATGCCGTCCATCACGGGCATCATGACATCCATGATGATGATTTCTGGGTGTACTTTTCGGGCTTGTTCTAGGGCTTGGGCGCCATTGGCTGCTACGTGCACTTCGAAGCCTTCTTTGGCTAGCGAATGCCGGATGAGTTCGAGGATATCTTGCTCATCATCAACCACTAAAACTTTAGGCATTCCTTTAATCATTGTGTTACAAAGGAATTGATTTGATGTTAATTATCAACTCGCTTTGTATTAAGTTTATATTATCTAAACCTCAAGGAAAGGTTGGTAGATGATTCGTTCCTTTGGTGGCTTATTGGCCCTTGAAAATCTCGGCCAATTTGGCATCCAATTCTTCACCGCGCAATCCTTTGGCGATGATTTTTCCAGAAGGGTCTAACAATACGGTAGCAGGGATGCTTTTGATATTGTAAGTTTGTCCGGCAGAGCTACTCCAGCCTTTCAAATCACTCACGTGTTTCCAAGTGAGGCCGTCTGTTTCGATGGCTTTTTTCCAACGCAAAGGGTCCTGGTCCAATGACACTGCATAAATCTCAAATCCTTTGTCTTTGTATTTATTATACATGATCACGTTGTTGGGATTTTCTTTTCTGCACGGACCGCACCAGCTGGCCCAGAAATCGATCAGTACATATTTGCCTCTCAAAGAGCTAAGGGCCAAGTTTCCACCGTTGGGCTGCGCCAAATTGATTTCGGGCGCAACACCACCAATCATGAGTTTCGCTTCTTCGTTGAATCGCTGCACGATGGCTTCGGTGTATTTGCTGTTGGGGTTGGCCTTCATGGCGGCGTCTTTGGCAACTGTCAACAACTCAATGGTGGGCTCTTGAACCACATTGAATTGCAAAATGAAGAAAGGAATGAAGCTCGCCGTTCTGGCTTGCGCAAATTTGAGTATGTCCGCGTTTCTTGCAGTCATGGTAGCGTAGTAGTCGTTCTGTAACTGCGACATACGCTGAAACCCAGCATCGGTATTGGGGTTGAGGCTGCTTGCCTCAGTTTCCAATGCCTTGATTTTGCTCACATATCCTTCGTTTAATTTCAGCAGGTCTTTCAATGCTACACTTTCTTCGATGTTTTTGCCTGATAGTGAATAGCTCAAACTACTCGCTGTGGCATCTGCCATAACTGTAAGTTCGGTGCTGTTTTCCAAGGCCAAATAAATCATTTGTTTTTCGTTAATGGCCAATGCGCAGAAAATCAATTCTTTGGTGCTGCCTTTAAGTACGAAATCACCTTTTTTATCGGTAAGTACACTGTCGATGAAAATCAGATTCTCTGGCGTCATTTCATACAAAGCCAATTTCTGGTTGGGTTTGTTTTTGAGGTTGCCTTTCACCGTATAACCCTCGTTCGCCAATTCCAAAGAAGAGTTACGGGGTGTAATCAGGTCTGTAAACCAAGTGTTTACGTCTTTTTTGATTTTTTCTGCGTTCAAGTCAGAGCATTGAACCAACATCAGTGACAAGGTCAATAGACCCAAAGAGCGTAGCGTGTTTTTCATCGTGCGCATGTTTTCCAAAGATAGCAAAAATCGGCCCAAATTTTTTAAAGGGCCTGAGGGGTGGATTCTGGACGTGGGTTGTTCTCTTTCCAAATGGTTTCAAAATCATGAGGAATGACGGCATTCTCCAGCGAGTGCTCGCCAATTTTGGTCCTTACCAAGCGCGACAAATACCCACCTGATTGTAAAGCGATACCAAAATCATAGGCCAGTGTTCTAATGTATGTGCCTTTGCTGCATCGCACCCTGAAGTCCACATTCGGCATCTCAATCTTGGTGATTTCAAATTCATAAATGTGAATATTTCGCGACTTTAATACGGTTGCATCGCCCTGTCTTGCCAAGGTGTAAGCCCTTTTTCCATCGACTTTTATCGCAGAAAACAAAGGTGGGATCTGCGCGATTTCGCCGAGGAATTGTTGGGTTGTGGCGTGAATCATCGCCTCGTTAATATGTTCAGTAGGAAAGTGGGCGTTGGGCTCCGTTTCCATGTCGTAACTAGGCGTGGTTGCTCCAAGGGTTATGGTGCCTTCGTATTCTTTTTCCGCGTCTTGGATGGCTTGAATGCCTTTGGTTTGTTGTTCCGTACACACAATTAACAATCCACTGGCCAAGGGATCAAGCGTGCCCGCATGTCCCACCTTCTTCGCTTTGGTCACGTAGCGGACCTTTTTTACGGCTTGAAAGGATGTCCAACCGTAAGGCTTATTGATCAATATTATTTCACCCTTTGGTCGGGCATTGGGGTTGGGGTTCTCGAGCATTCGGAAATTATTGTACGATGAATTTATAAGTTTGGATGGTCGATGCAGCGCGCCACGTGCCAGCGGTCAATTGCAGTTTCAAAAAGTAAACGCCTTTTGGGAGTCCCAAGGTGTGCAGCGCATAGCGATGGGTTCCGGGCTCTAGCGATATATTAAAAGACTGGTTGCCGGGTATCGCGAGGGTTTGGTTGCTGCTGGGCGATTTGGCGGAAATCAATTTGCCATCTACTGTGTAAATCTGCCCTGTGATGCTGGCGAATTCATCGTTCTGAATTTCGATTTGTACATTTTCTGTTGTTGGAACTGGGAAAACACGAACCTGCGCGATGGGGTTGTCGTACACAGTATCCGTGAGCTTTACCCTAGCAACATAGGCAAACATGCTGTTGGTTTTTCCCCAAGAACCCACCAAGTAAAACACGCCTTTTTCATTGAATTTGGCTTGGATTCCCTCGTAATCGCCCCAGCGCTGTTCTGCGGGTTTGATGTAAGTGTAGTTGATTACAGATTGTCCTTTCTTGAGGATTTGGTAATCACTGT
>JAHEMG010000015.1:0-1998 GCA_024643755.1 Flavobacteriales bacterium
TTCCCTCGGAATTCAGTAAATTTGTATTTTTACTGATTACCCACGAATGTATCCTACACTCAAACAATTGAATTGGCCGCAAATTGAGGCGGAAATCCTTGCTTTTTGGGAGCAAGAATCGGTGTTTCAACATAGCGTTGACCAACGCGATGGTGCGCCGAGTTTCACCTTTTTTGAAGGACCGCCGAGCGCCAACGGCATGCCCGGCATTCACCACGTGATGGCCCGCGCCATCAAGGATATTTTCTGTAGATACAAAACCCAACAAGGATTCCGCGTGGCCCGAAAAGGCGGCTGGGATACCCATGGCCTGCCCATCGAACTGCAAGTAGAAAAGCGTTTGGGCATCAAAAAAGAAGACATCGGCACCAAAATCTCCATGGAAGATTACAACAAAGAGTGCAGAGCCGATGTACTCATGTTCAAAGACCGTTGGGATGAACTCACCAAGCAAATTGGGTATTGGGTAGACCTCGACAACCCCTATATCACTTACGAAAACAACTACATCGAAAGCTTGTGGTACCTGCTCAAACAGCTCCACGAAAAAGGCTTTTTATACAAAGGTTACACCATCCAACCGTTTTCACCCGCGGCAGGAACAGGTTTGTCAAGCCACGAACTCAACCAACCCGGCACCTACCAAAACGTGAAAGACACCACCATCGTGGCGCAGTTTCAAGTGCAAGGTACGGAGGATGAGTATTTTCTCGCATGGACAACCACCCCCTGGACATTGCCCAGCAACACGGCATTGGCGGTGGGCAAAGACATCGATTACGACCAAATAGAGACGTTCAATCCCTACACCGGAGCCAAGATCAAAGTGACTTTGGCGTCGGCACTGGTAGGAAAGTACTTCAGCGCCGAAGGCGCTGAAGCCCCCCTGGAAAATTATTCCCCACAGCAAAAAATCCTCCCCTGGAGAAAGCTCCATACCAAAAAAGGCAGTGAATTGGCCGGTACCCGCTACCACCAACTCCTCCCCTACGCCCAACCCGAAGAAGGCGACGCATTCCGCGTGGTGATCGGCGACTTCGTATCAACCGAAGATGGTACCGGTATCGTGCACATCGCACCAAGCTTCGGTGCCGACGATTTTAAAACAGCCCGCGAAAACGGCATCGGCGCGCTAACCCTCGTCGATAAAAAAGGAAAATTCCTGCCCTGCGTAACCGACTTCGCAGAAGAATTTGTCAAAGAAGCCTACCTCACCGAAGAAGAAAAAGCCGCAGAAGCACAGAAACAGGGGCGCGACAAATACCTCGGCGTAGATGAGCGCATCGCCATCAAACTCAAACAAGAAAACAAAGCCTTCAAGGTTGAAAAATACGAGCACACCTACCCCCACTGCTGGCGTACCGATAAACCCATCCTCTACTACCCCTTGGAGAGCTGGTTCGTGCGCACCACCGCGGTGAAAGATCGCCTGGTAGAACTCAACAAAACCATCAACTGGAAACCCGCCTCAACCGGCGAAGGTAGATTCGGCAACTGGCTCGAAAACCTCGTGGATTGGAACCTCTCACGCTCTCGCTTCTGGGGAACTCCCCTGCCCATCTGGCGCACCGAAGACGGCACCGAAGAAATTTGCATCGGTAGCATCGAGGAACTCAACAAAGAAATCGAAAAAGCCAACCAAGTGCTCGGCCTCAACCAATCTGCCGAATCACTCACCCAAGACCTCCACCGTCCGTACGTTGACCGCATTACCCTCGTGAGTCCCTCCGGCAAAGCCATGACGCGCGAACTCGACCTCATCGATGTGTGGTTCGATAGCGGGGCGATGCCCTATGCTCAGTGGCATGCACCCTTCGAAAATCAAGACGTTTTCAAGCAAAACTTCCCCGCAGATTTCATCGCCGAAGGCGTAGACCAAACCCGCGGATGGTTCTTTACCCTCCACGCCATCAGCACCCTGCTGTTCGATGAAGTGGCCTTCAAAAACGTCATCGCCAACGGTTTGGTACTCGATAAAAATGGCAACAAGATGAGCAA
>JAHEMG010000015.1:2098-17337 GCA_024643755.1 Flavobacteriales bacterium
GCGCCCATCGCGCCGTTCTTCAGCGATTGGTTGTACCGCGCCCTTAACACGGCCGGTATCGCCCAGCATACTGTGCCAAGTAGCGTGCACCTAACCACATGGCCCAAAGCCGATAACAGTGCCGTGAATCCCAAACTGGAGCATTCCATGGCCCTGGCACAACAAGTCTGCAGCCTGGTACTGAGCTTGCGGAAGAAAGAGAAAATCAAGGTACGACAGCCCCTGCAGAAAATCCTTTTCCCCGCAGATAAACCTGAAGTCAAAGAAGCCGTTCAACACATGAGCGAACTCATCTGCTCGGAAGTGAATGTGAAAGAAATTGAATTTGTATCGGCCAATCACCCCAGCTTGGTGAAAAGCATCAAACCCAATTTCAAAACATTGGGCAAGAAACTCGGTGCCGATATGAAAGCCATGGCCGCCATCGTTCAAGCGTTTAGTCAGGAAGAAATCCGACAGCTCGAAAGCAACGGCACCCTCACCGTATCGCTCAATGGCAACCCCACCGAGTTGATGCTGGAAGACGTGGATATCGCCACCCAAGACATGCCCGGCTGGCTCGTGGCTTCTGAAAATGGCGCTACCGTAGCCCTGGATATTACCATCTCTGAAGCCCTTCACCAAGAAGGTATGGCCCGGGAATTTGTGAACCGCGTGCAGAACTTGAGGAAGGATATCGGACTGGACCTTACCGACAGAATTAACGTATTTTTCAAATCGGATATCGCAGTCCAAGAAAGCGTAAACCATTTTAACACTTATATTTGCGGGGAAGTATTGGCCCAGTCGATCCAAACTACCGAGGATGACAGTGAGCACGTACTTGATGTTTACGATTACCCCGTGCACATCCACATTCATAAAGTCTAAGTCATGGAAAAAGAAAAGACCCGGTACAACGACGATGAACTCCAAGAGTTCAAAGAGATCATTTTGAAAAAAATGGAAGTCGCCAAAGACGAATTCAAAACCATCCAAGCCAACCTCAAAGATGGCGAGAGTGGTGGCGAGGGTACCAACAACAATTACCTCACACTCGATGATGGTGCCGATACCTTTGAGAAAGAAAACCTCAACCAATTGGCCGCCCACCAGCTGAAGTTCATCAAAAACTTGGAAGCTGCCTTGGTGCGCATCGAGAACAAAACCTACGGTATTTGTAAAACTTCAGGCAAACTGATTCCCAAAGAACGCCTGCGTGCCGTACCCCATACCACACAAACCATCGAAGCCAAACTGAAGCGCTAAACCTTCAATGTCTAACGCTCATTCTTTGCTTAACAATCGGAAATTTTTGGTTCCGATGGCCACCATTTTGCTGTTGCTGGTCGTGGACCAATGGATCAAAACCTACATCAAAGGGCATTTCATGCTCGGTGAAATCAAACCCGTTTTCGGCGATTGGTTCAAACTCTATTTCATCGAAAACGATGGGATGGCCTATGGCATGAAACTCTTCGGCGGCGGCAAAGTAGGTAAACTCATCCTCACCTTCTTCCGACTCATCGTATCGGGCTTCGGGTTCTGGTACCTCATCAAATGCATCCGCAACGAAGCCAATTGGGGTCTGCTCATCTGCATCGCCCTCGTCCTAGCGGGTGCGCTCGGCAACATCATCGACTCTGTTTTCTATGGTGTTATCTATGCCGATACCAACCAATACCTCGGCGGATGGTTTGAAGGTCAAGTGGTTGATATGTTCTACGCCCCGATGTGGGAAGGACACCTACCCAGCTGGTTGCCCATTTGGGGTGGAGAGTTTTTTGTCTTCTTCTCGCCCATCTGGAACTTCGCCGATGCCTGCATCACCGTGGGTGTGGCTGTGATGGTGGTAGGACAGAATACCTTCTTCTCCAAAGAAGAAATGGAAAAAGCCTTTGGCACTTCCCCCGTTGAGACCCCCAACAACGATTCGGATTCTCCCCAATAATATCGCGAATTTTGGCTAATTTTGCAAGCCAAATCGCATGGAAACCAACCTTAACGAACAACAACTCCTTCGTCGCCAATCGCTCGAGCAACTCAGAGCCATGGGCATCGATCCCTATCCAGCAGCGCTGTACCCAGTGAACTGCATGGCCGCCGACATCCGGTCAAACTACGCCGATAGCGCCGACGACGATAAATGGAAACAAGTTGTTTTGGCCGGTCGATTGATGACCCGCCGCATCATGGGTAAAGCCGCTTTTGCTGATTTGCAGGACTCTAGCGGACGGATGCAGATCTACGTGAACCGCGATGAAATCTGTCCCGACGAAAACAAAGATGGCTACAACACCGTATTCAAAAAGTTGTTAGATATCGGCGATATCATTGGTGTAAAAGGCCATGTATTTACCACCCAAACCGGTGAATTGTCTGTGCACGTCACCGAATTGGTGCTGTTGTCGAAGTGCCTAAACCCTCTTCCATTGCCCAAGCAAGATGCCGATGGCAATGTATACGATGCATTCACTGATCCCGAGGCACGCTACCGCATGCGCTACGTGGACTTGGTGGTGAATCCCCAAATCCGTGAAACTTTCATCAAGCGCACCAAGGTGATCCAAAGCTTGCGCAATACCTTCAACGAACAAGGGTATTTGGAAGTGGAAACCCCCATCTTGCAAACTGTGCATGGTGGTGCAACGGCCCGTCCGTTTATGACCCACCACAACGCCTTGGACATCCCCTTGTACCTGCGTATCGCCAACGAGTTATACCTAAAGCGATTGATCGTAGGTGGCTTCGACGGTGTGTACGAATTTGCCAAAAACTTCCGCAATGAAGGGATCGACAGAACCCACAACCCTGAATTTACCGGGTTGGAAATCTATGTGGCCTACAAAGACTACTACTGGATGATGGATTTCGTGGAAGAGATGTTGGAGCGATGCGCCATCGACGTTACCGGCAGCGCCACCGTAACCTTGGGCGAGAACCAAATTTCTTTCGCCAAACCCTATGCCCGTTTAACCATGGCAGAAGCCATCAAAAAATACGGCAACATCGATATCGAAGGAAAAAGCGAAGCTGAATTGGGTGCAGAAGCCAAGAAATTGGGCTGCGAAGTCACCGCGCAAATGGGCGTAGCCAAACTCATCGATGAGATCTTCGGCGCCTGCGCAGAAAAACACCTCGTTCAACCCACCTTCATTACCGATTACCCCATCGAAATGAGTCCGCTTACCAAGAAACACCGCAGCAAGCCGGGCTTGGTAGAGCGCTTCGAGTTATTCGTCAACGGCAAAGAAATCGCCAATGCGTATACCGAGCTGAACGACCCTATCGATCAGCGTGAACGCTTCGAAGACCAACTCAAATTGGCCGCAAGAGGCGATGAAGAAGCAATGGCCTATGACCATGATTTTGTGCGTGCCCTGGAATACGCCATGCCACCTAGCAGTGGTTTGGGTGTGGGCATAGACCGACTTACCATGATGCTCACCAACCAACAGAGCATCCAAGAGGTATTGTTCTTCCCGCAGATGCGACCAGAAAAATTTGACTGATGTTCGAAATCGGCGACGACGAACGCAAGGTATTGCTTTGCCTAATACATGCTGAAACCCCACTCACAGTGGTGGAAGATACCAACTTGCCCGTAAACGTTGTGGTCGATATCATGCGCCAATTGCATCACTATCGCTATATCAAAGCCATCGGTAGCAATAACCAAGTCATGGGGAATTTTGATGTAGACAAAATCCGCAAAACACGGTTTCAATTGACAGCCAAAGGGTTCGATGAAATTACCGAAAATCCAAAACCTTTTAACGCCTAACGGTGTTTGTTAAGTTGATGTAACGATTTCTTCGAGTTGTCCACCAACCTTGGCGGTTCTCGGGTGATTGATTATATTCGCAGTAGGCAAACCCGCATTAAGAAACATCCATGTCTGAAACAGTAAAACTCATCGTAGAAGGTAAAGAATTTGAATTCCCAGTTATCACCGGTACCGAAGGCGAAAAAGCCATAGATATCAGCAAGTTGAGAGACCTAACCGGTCACATCACCCTAGACATCGGATTCAAAAACACGGGCTCAACCAAAAGTGCTATCACCTTCCTCGATGGTGAAGAGGGCATCCTCCACCACCGCGGTTATTCCATCGAAGACTTGGCAGAACACGCCTCCTTCTTGGAAGTTTCTTACCTGTTGCTCTATGGAAAATTGCCCAATGCCACCGAATATGCCGACTTCGAAAACGCCATCCGTGAGCACACGTTGGCCAACGAAGGTTTGGAAGCCATGTTCAAAGCATTCCCAACCGGTTCTCACCCCATGGGACAGCTATCTAGCATGGTAGCAGCCCTCGGTTTGTACTACCCAAAAGCCTTGAATCCCCATCGCTCAGAAGAAGCCATTAACAGAACCATCATTCGTTTGATGGCCAAAATGCCTACCATCTGCGCCATGATTTATAAAAAGCGCAACGGACATCCTACCGTTTATCCCAAAAATAGCTTGGACTATGTTGCCAACTATTTGAATATGACTTTCGGACAGGTAACGATGCCAGAGTATGAGCCAGACCCCGTGTTGGTGAGTGCGATGAACAAATTGCTCATCCTACACGCCGACCACGAACAAAACTGTAGCGCAAGCACAGTGCGTGTTGTGGGCAGCTCACAGTCTAACTTGTACAGCAGCATCTCTGCCGGTATTTCTGCCCTTTGGGGTCCCCTCCACGGTGGTGCCAACCAAGAAGTATTGGAAATGTTGGAGCAAATCCAAAATGATGGTGGTGATGTACAAAAGTGGATCATCAAAGCCAAAGACAAGAATGATCCTTTCCGCTTGATGGGATTCGGTCACCGCGTATACAAAAACTTCGACCCTCGCGCAAAAATCATCAAAAAGGCTTGTGACGATGTGTTGGCCAAGTTGGGTGTTAATGACCCTGTGTTGGAAATTGCGAAGCAACTTGAAGAAGCTGCCCTCACCGATCCTTACTTCGTTGAGCGCAAATTGTTCCCCAACGTGGATTTCTACTCAGGAATCATCTACCGCGCCATGGGTTTCCCAACCGATTTCTTCACCGTGTTGTTCTCTATGGGTCGTCTACCCGGTTGGATCAGCCAGTGGCAAGAAATGCGCAAAGAAAAACAACCCATTGCACGTCCTCGCCAAATTTACACCGGCGAAACCCCACGTGCTTACGTGCACATGAAAGACAGACCCTAACCCTACCGTCGGTTAGTTTAGATAAACAGAAGAGGCACCCAATGGGTGCCTCTTCTGTTTATATTCACCAATTTACTGCCAATTTCACGCATTCATCGACAAACTGCGGCCTCGTTTGTTACTTACCCAATTACCTTTGTAACCGAAATGCTCCGCATCCTTCCTTTTCTACTTTTTAGTGCCCTAAACACCGTTGTTTTTGCCCAAAACTTTACACTCTCTGGCTATGTCAAAGACTCAAGCTCCAGAGAAACCATCACCAAAGCACAAATAGTGGTTGTCATCAACGGCAACACCCCCAACGCCAAAGAACTGAGATCAACCACCAATGCCTATGGGTTCTATTCGCTCACCATACCCGCTGGCAAATACCCCATCACCATCTCAGCTGCCTCATACGCCAGTTTTAGCACCGAATTACAGGTCAACGACAACCGCGAATTCAACATCCTCCTATCGCCCGTGATAGAAGGTGTGGGTACAGTAACCATCCGCTCTAAACGCAACAACAACGTCAAATCCCTCGATATCTCTACACAGAGCATCAACGGACAAACCATCAAGAAAATTCCGGCCTTCCTCGGAGAAGCCGATGTCATCAAAAGCATCCAATTGCTCCCCGGTGTAACCACCGTAGGTGAAGGCGCCTCCGGTTTTAATGTGCGCGGTGGCAGCATCGACCAAAACCTGGTGCTCATGGATGAAGCCCCCGTCTTCAACTCCGCCCACCTGTTTGGATTCTTCTCCATCTTCAACCCCGATGCCGTGAAAGACGTTGAACTCGTCAAAGGCGGTATCCCTGCCAATTACGGCGGAAGATTGAGCTCTACCCTCGACGTGAAATCCCGCGATGGCAACAAACGCAGCTACCAAGCCAATGGCGGTATTGGCAGCATCTTCTCGCGCCTTACCATCGAAGGTCCCCTCGCCCTGCCCGAAACAAAAAACCTACTCAAACCCCGGAAAACACCCGCAAAATCGAGCTTCATGGTCTCCGGCCGCAGATCCTATATCGATGTGCTCGCCAAACCCTTCCTACCCGAAAACCTCGCCGGTAGCCAATTTTACTTCTACGACCTTACCGCCAAAGCCAATTACAGCTACAAACGCGATAACATTTTCATCTCAACCTACATCGGTGATGATGTATTCAAAGCAGCCGGATTGTTCGGAGTAAAATGGGGCAACTCCACCGTTACCACCCGCTGGAACCACGTCTTTAACAAAAAACTCTTCTCCAATTTTACCTATTACTACAGTCGATACCGCTACAACCTCGAGTTCATGAACCGCGACGTTACCTTCAACTGGAAAAGCAACATCGTTAACAACAGCGCCAAAATCGACCTCAACTACTTCCTCAATCCCAAAAACACCTTGGCCTTTGGCGGTCAAGCCACCCACTATCGATTCATTCCTGGTGAGGCCGTTGCCAAGTCAGCCACACTCAATTTGAAGTTTGGTCTGCCCGATCGCTTTGCCCTAGAGAACGCCATCTACATCTCGGATGATTGGAACGCCAATGGCAAATTTTCCATCCGTGCGGGTATCCGACTCAGTCAGTTCATGTATTTGGGTCCCGGAAAAGTATACCTGTTTGATCGTCAACCAGGAAAACAAGGCATACTAGATAGTATGTATTCTACCCAAAAAGGGGATATTGTGGCCAATTATATCTATCCAGAACCCCGCCTCGGATTCAAATACCAACTCAATAACAGCAGCTCCATCAAAGGGGGGTATAACCGCATGGTGCAAAACCTACACCTCATCTCAAACACCGCCGCATCAGTACCTTTCGACGTTTGGCAACCCACAACAAACAATATCAAACCCGAAATTGCCGACCAAATCGCCATGGGCTACTTCAAAAATTTCAACGGAAAACACGAGTTTGAAACCAGCATCGAAGGATACTACAAAACCCTCCAAAACCAAGTTGATTACATAGACGGTGCAAGCCTACTTCTAAATGAGTTACTTGAAGCCGATTTACTCACCGGCATCGGTAGAGCTTATGGATTGGAGGCCTATGTCAAGAAATCCTCTGGTGATCTCACCGGCTGGATTAGCTATACCCTTTCGCGCTCAGAACGAAAGGTAGTGGGCATCAACAACGACGAATGGTATGCAAACCGATTCGATAGACTCCATAACTTGTACGTCGTTGCACAATATAAAATCAATGAAAAACTGGAGTGCGCCGCCAATTTTGTTTTTAGTACAGGCACACCAGCAACATTCTATAGCGGTCAATATACCGTTCAAGGGTATGTTGTACCCGATGCCGGCACCAATGCCCGCAACAATGTAAGAAACCCGGATTACCACCGACTCGACCTCAGTCTTACCTATCACCGCAAAAAATCCAAGAAGTTCGAGAGCAACTGGGTCTTCTCCTGCTACAATGTCTATAACCGCCGAAACCCCTTTAGCATCTATTTTGCCACCAACTACAAAGGACTCGGCCAAAATGAAGCCATCCGTTACAGCGTAATCGGCAGCGCCATCCCATCCGTTTCTTACAACTTCAAATTCTAACGTCGACCACCCATGCAATTCAATAATACCCGCCTTTTCAATGGCCTAATCGCCCTGACAATCGTCCTGCTGTCAACCAGCTGCGAAGATGTCATCCAAGTGGATGTGGTGCAAAAAACACCCAAAATTGTAGTAGATGCGTTCGTTAACAACCAACTCGATACCCAAACCATCAAACTTACACGCTCGATCGGCTATTTTGATTCTACCGGTTCTGAACCTGCGATCACCAATGCCCAAGTAGCCATCATCGACCAATCAGCAACCCTGCCAAAACTGTTCCTCTTCCAACACGCCGGAAACGGCAAATACCAATTTGTGCCCAATGCAGTGGGGGGCGATACGTTTGCGATCGGACATGATTATGCCTTGCTCGTGGTGGTAGACCAAGATACCTTGGTGAGCTTTTCTCGCCTCAATCCTACTACCTCCATCGATTCTATCCGCCTAGTGGATGTCGTTGGCAACGGACCGCCAATCAACACCACCGGCAACTACGTTGAACTCATGGCCAAAGACCGAAAAGGTCCTGGCGATTTCTATTGGATCAAAACCTATCGCAACGATTCCTTTCTCAATAGCATCAATCAATTGAACATCTCCGCGGATATGGGGAATACATCGAACGGACAGGATGGCGAACTTTTCATCTACCCCATCCGGTACAACGGCGTAAACGATTTTCTGCGTTCCTTCAAAACCGGAGAAACCGTGCGCATTGAAATTCACTCCATCAATGCGGTTGCCTTTGCTTGGTTCAACTTGGTGGTCAGCGAAAACCAAAATGGGGGCTTGTTTGCCACACCGCCTGCCAACATTTTCAGCAATGTAGCATCGTTGAATCCCAACAAAAAACCCGGCGTAGGGGGATTTTTCTGCATGAGCGCAGTCACTGCTGCATCAGTAAAAATACCGTAGTTCGCTTTAAGCCAATTCTTTGAGGCGATTTCTCAAAGCCTCTAATTCGTCGCGCAATCGCGCGGCCTCCATGAATTCCATTTCCTTGGCAGCACGCATCATGTCCTTCTCGGTCCTCACAATCATCTTCTCGATACCGCCTTTGTCCATGTACGCCACCACTGGATCCGCCGCCATATTGATGCGCGATTCTGGCAAGTTGTAATTCACGCCACTGCCCAACTCCACATCGCCAAACTTGGCATCCGCTACACCCGTTTGCTTGAAAATTTCATCGGTGCTCTTCAATACCGTCTTAGGCACAATGCCGTGCTTCGTGTTGTAAATCACTTGCTTCTCTCTCCGTCGATCCGTCTCTTCAATGGTCTTACGCATACTCTCCGTAATCTTGTCGGCATACATAATCACCAAGCCCCGATCGTTTCGAGCCGCCCTTCCTATCGTCTGCACCAACGCGGTCTGACTCCGCAAGAACCCCTCTTTATCGGCATCCATGATCGCCACCAAACTCACTTCAGGCAAATCCAATCCCTCACGCAACAAATTCACCCCAATCAACACATCAATCACACCCATCCTCAGATTGCGCAAAATTTCTACCCGGTCTAAGGTCTTCACCTCACTGTGAATGTAATCCACTTTTACACCCAACCGCATCAAATATTTGGTCAATTCCTCCGCCATCCGCTTGGTCAATGTTGTCACCAATACCCGATCTTTCATTTTGATGCGATTGTCGATCTCCTCAATCAAATCATCCACCTGATTGGCCAACGGACGGATTAATATTTGTGGGTCTAACAGTCCGGTAGGACGGATTAGTTGCTCTACCAACACACCCTCACTCTCCTCTATTTCAAACTGGGCAGGGGTTGCACTCACATACACCGCCTGATTCACCACTTGATAAAACTCTTCAAATTTCAAAGGTCGATTATCCATCGCCGCTGGCAACCGGAACCCAAAATCCACCAAATTCACTTTTCTGCTGCGGTCACCCCCATACATCGCCCTGATTTGGGGCATCGATACGTGGCTCTCGTCTACCACCAACAAAAAATCCTTCGGGAAATAATCGAGCAAGCAAAAGGGCCTATCGCCCGGACCCCGTCGGTCAAAATACCGTGAGTAGTTCTCAATGCCATTGCAATAACCCAACTCCCGAATCATTTCTAAATCAAAATTCACCCGCTCCTCCAATCGCTTCGCCTCCAAAAATCGACCCTGCTCCCTGAAATACTCCAACTGCAAAACCAAATCATCCTGGATCTGATAAATGATGTCCTTCAGGCGCTCCCTCGGACTCACATACAAATTCGCTGGATAGATCGCCACATCGTCGTGCGACTCAATTTTTCGTCCGCTCGCCGGATCAAAACTGATGATTTCTTCGATTTCATCGCCAAAGAACGACACCCGATAGGCGAAATCGTTGTAGGCCAAATGCACATCTACGGTATCGCCTTTCACCCGGAATGTTCCGCGGTTAAAATCGGCTGTGGTACGGCTATACAAACTCTCCACCAACTTGAACAGCAGGGTATTGCGGGTAATAATTTGTCCTTTGTTGATGCGAATGATGGTCTGCTCAAAATCGGAGGGATTCCCCGCACCATAGATACAGCTAACACTAGCCACAACAATGATATCACGACGACCGCTAAGCAGGCTCGACACTGTTTTCAAACGCAATTTTTCAATTTCGTCGTTGATGTTCAGGTCCTTTTCAATGTAAGTATTGGTGGTTGGGATGTAGGCCTCTGGCTGATAATAATCGTAATAACTCACGAAATATTCCACCGCATTGTTCGGGAAAAACTGCTTAAACTCGCCGTACAACTGCGATACCAAGGTCTTGTTATGGCTCAATACCAAAGTGGGTCGCTGCGTCTGCGCAATCACATTGGCCATGGTAAACGTCTTTCCCGACCCAGTAACCCCCAACAAGGTCTGTGCTTTAACCCCAGTATTTACGCCCTCCACCAACTGTTTGATGGCATCCGGCTGATCACCGGTGGGCTGAAAGGGCGAAGTAAGCTCGAAGGCAGGCATGGACAGACAAAGTTAGCATAGACAAGTCATCAAAAGCCAATGCAGCGATGATATAGTGCCAATTCTATTTTCCCTATCTTTGCAGTTGCATGCAAGAGGTAGCAAAACAACCCGCAGAAATGAGCAAAGAGGCCTTTGTGCAAGAAGTTCTCAACGATTATCGCATCGCTTTTGAAAGTCGCCAAGCCAGCTTGATAGGAAGGAAAGAGGTTCTCACCGGAAAAGCCAAGTTCGGCATCTTCGGCGATGGAAAAGAAATTGCCCAAATTGCCATGGCCAAAGTCTTCCAACAGGGCGATTGGCGCAGTGGTTATTACCGCGACCAAACCTTCATGTTTGCCAAAGGCATCAGCAACGTACACGCATTTTTTGCCCAATTGTACGCCATCCCCGATACCGAAAAAGAGCCCGCCAGCGGAGGTCGCTCCATGAACGGCCACTTCGCTACCCGTTTGCTTGATGACCAAGGCAATTGGTTGCCCCAAACCGATCGTTACAACAGCAGTGCAGATATTTCGCCTACGGCCGGACAAATGCCCCGTTTGTTGGGATTGGCGGTTGCGTCGAAATTATACCGCCAAAACCCCGATTTGCACCAATTCTCCGATTTTTCGAACAAAGGGAATGAAATCGCCTTCGGAACCATCGGAAACGCTTCCTCTTCAGAAGGTATTTTTTGGGAAGTGATGAACGCCGCCTGCGTCATGCAAGTGCCCATGCTTATGAGTCTTTGGGATGATGGATATGGCATCTCTGTACCCGCAAAATATCAGACCGCCAAAGAAAACATCGCCGCCCTCATGCGCGGTTTCCAGTCCAACGAAGAAGGTCAAGGCCTAGAACTGCTCACCGCCCGCGGATGGAACTACCCAGAACTTTGTAAAGTTTACAAACAAGCGGCCGATATCTGTCGCGAAAAACATACCCCCGTGCTGGTCCACGTAACCGAAGTGACACAGCCACAAGGACATTCAACCTCTGGTAGCCACGAGCGCTACAAGAGCAAAGAGCGTCTGGAATGGGAAACCGAATTTGATGGTATCGCACAGATGCGTCAATGGATGATTGAGCAAAAAATCGCCGATGAAGCCACCCTCGCTACCCTCGAAGAACAAGCGCTCGATTCAGTGAAACAAGCGCAAAAACAGGCTTGGGCCGACTACCTACAACCAATCAAATCGGAGGTTTCTGGGTTGATTGCCCTGCTGCAACAATTGGCCGCTGCCGGACTTTCACCAGAACTCGCCAACATCGCCCAATCGCTCAGTGAAGCCAAAGACCCCATCCGTCGCGATATGGGTACCGCCATTCACAAAGCCCTTCGCCTTACGGTAAACGCCAGCGAAACCGCCCGTAAACCCCTCCTCGATTACCTCCAAACGTTCAATGCCATCAACGGCGAACGCTATAGCAGCCACGTTTACAGTCAGAGCGATGCGTCCGTCCTCAACGTACCCGAAGTGCCCGCCCAATACACCGATGAAATCGTAGACGGTTACCAAGTGGTGCGCGCCTGTTTCGATGCCAACCTTGAGCGCGACCCCCGCGTATTTGCCTTCGGTGAAGATGTCGGAAAAATTGGCGACGTAAACCAAGGTTTCTCGGGCATGCAAGAGAAATATGGTGAGCTGCGGGTAACCGATAAAGGCATCCGTGAATGGAGCATCATCGGAGAAGGCATCGGCGCCGCCATGCGTGGTTTGCGTCCAATCGCCGAAATCCAATACCTCGACTACCTTCTTTACGCGCTTGAGCCCATGAGCGATGATATCGCTACAATGCAGTATCGGACGAAGGGTGGACAAAAAACGCCCATCATTATCCGTACCCGCGGACACCGTTTGGAAGGCATTTGGCACTCCGGCAGTCCGATGGGCATGATCATCCACGCCGTACGCGGAATGCATGTTTGTGTTCCCAGAAACATGACCCAAGCGGCTGGTATGTATAACACATTGTTGCGTGCAGACGAACCCGCTTTGGTGGTAGAATGCTTGAACGGCTATCGCATCAAAGAGAAATTGCCTGCCAACATCGGCGAATTTACCGTGCCTTTTGGCAAGCCCGATGTATTGCGCTACGGAGAAGATATCACCCTCGTTACCTACGGATCCTGCTGCAGAATTGCCCAAGAAGCCTGCGATTTGTTGGCCGAGCATGGCATTCGCGTGGAACTGATCGACGTTCAAACCCTGTTGCCTTTCGATATCAACCACAGCATCGTAGAAAGTTTGAAGTCCACCAACCGCATCGTATTCCTCGACGAGGACGTACCAGGTGGTGCTACTTCTTACATGATGCAGCAAGTGCTTGAAACACAAGGGGGATATCAATACCTCGACAGCAAACCCGTTACCATCACCGCCAACGAGCACAGACCTGCTTATGGTAGCGATGGCGATTACTTCAGCAAGCCCTCGGTGGATACCGTTTTCAGCACATTGTACCAGATGATGCACGAAAGCAATCCCGCCAAATGGCCCAGTTTGTTGTAAAAAAGCGCCTTTATTCCCTACAAAGTCAGGTGGAAACACCTGAAATGAGCCAAGTTCACGCGTTTTTACCGAAATTTGCGGTATCGTGAATCAGCCCTCTCCCAACTTGTTTCGTCTTTCTGGTCTTGAACCCTTCGCACTAACCCGTGAAACCAATTTCGTGAACATTGGCGAACGCACCAATGTGACCGGAAGCAGGCAGTTTGCCAAAATGATCCTCGCCGGTGATTACAACAAAGGCCTGGATGTGGCAAGACAACAAGTAGAGAACGGAGCGCAGGTGATCGATGTGAACATGGACGAAGGGATGCTCGATGGCAAAGAAGCCATGGTAACCTTCCTCAATTTGATCGCCGCAGAACCCGATATTTCCAGGGTGCCCATCATGATCGATTCCAGCAAATGGGAAGTCATTGAGGCCGGACTCAAATGCCTACAAGGCAAAGGCATCGTGAATTCCATTTCGTTGAAGGATGGCGAAGAGGCCTTCGTTAAAAAAGCCAAACTGGTGCATCGCTATGGTGCCGCAGTGGTGGTGATGGCCTTTGACCAAAACGGACAAGCCGACAGTTTCGAACGCAAAATTGCCGTTTGCGAACGCAGTTATAACATCCTCAAATCCATTGGATTTCCGGTCAACGACATCATCTTTGACCCCAACATCCTCACCGTAGCCACAGGCATCGATGAACACAACAACTACGCCGTAGACTTCATTGAAGCCACACGCTGGATCAAGCAAAACCTGCCCGGTGCCAAAGTCTCTGGTGGTGTTTCTAACATCAGCTTCTCCTTCCGCGGCAACGATCGTGTGCGCGAGGCGATGCATTCTGCCTTCCTGTACCACGCCATCAAAGCCGGTTTGGACATGGGTATCGTGAATGCTGGGATGGTGGAAGTATACGATGAAATCCCCCAAGAACTGCTTGTGCAGGTGGAAGATGTGCTGCTGAACCGTAGGCCCGACGCTACCGAGCGCCTTGTCACCCTGGCCGATCAGTTCAAAGGCAAAAAAGAAGAACGCGTTGAAGAAACCCAAGCATGGCGTTTGGGCACCGTAGAAGAGCGATTGAGCCATAGTCTCATCAAAGGCATCACCGAATTCATCGATGCCGATACCGAAGAGGCCTACCAAAAATACCAAAATGCCCTCGGGGTGATTGAAGGTCCACTCATGGACGGCATGAACCACGTAGGGGATCTGTTTGGCGCTGGAAAAATGTTCCTGCCCCAAGTGGTAAAAAGTGCCCGCGTGATGAAAAAATCCGTGGCCTACCTGCAGCCCTACCTCGAGGCCCAAAAAGCCCTCAACCCCAATGCCAAACCCCAAGGTAAAATCCTCATGGCTACCGTAAAAGGGGATGTACACGATATCGGTAAAAACATCGTAGGAGTGGTATTGGCCTGTAACAACTACGAAATCAAAGACATCGGGGTGATGGTGCCCGCCGATAAAATCCTCGACGAAGCCCAAACCTGGGGCGCCGATATCATCGGTTTGTCGGGCTTGATCACACCCAGCTTAGACGAAATGGTGCACGTGGCCAAAGAAATGACCCGCCGCGGTATGTCGACCCCCCTCCTCATCGGTGGCGCAACCACTTCACGCATTCACACCGCCGTGAAAATTGCCCCAGAATATGCCCACCCCATTGTGCATGTACTCGATGCTTCACGCTCTGTGCCTGTAGCCGGTAGCCTGCTGGGCGATGATACCAAAGGACCTTTCCAAGAAAAAATCAAAGCCGAATACCAAATGTTGGCGGAAAATCATGCGAAGCGACAGTCGACCAAAGACTTGATCACAATTGATGAAGCCATCGCCAATCGCTGGAAGCACGACGGTCAAGTGGTAACACCCAAAACAACCGGCATTCACACGGTGGAATTGCCTTTGTCGGAATTGGTTGACACCATCGATTGGACGCCCTTTTTCCAAACTTGGGAGTTGGCAGGACAGTATCCCGCCATTCTTGACGATGAAATCGTGGGGTCGGAAGCGAAGAAATTGCTGCACGATGCCAAAACCATGCTCAATGATTTGGTGAGCCAAAACAAGCTCAGTGC
>JAHEMG010000130.1 GCA_024643755.1 Flavobacteriales bacterium
TTCTTGTTGTAACGCTTCATGAACTTGTCGATACGTCCCGCAGTGTCGATCAAATTCTGCTTACCAGTGTAGAAGGGGTGAGACATGGAAGAAATTTCCAATTTGTACAACGGATATTCGTTGCCGTCTTCCCATACAATGGTTTCTTTGGTGTTAACACAGCTGTGCACCAAGAAACTGTGGTCGCAGCTCATGTCTTTGAATACAACTTTGCGATAATTTGAAGGATGAATATCGGGTTTCATGAGATTTTTTACTTTTTAAGGGGTGCAAATATAATGAATCAATTTAATAAAAGCAACTTATTCGCCGAGTCCGGGAATATTTGCCGGTGAATGTTGTGTAGCGGCCTCGGCACGCCGACTACAATCCAAGATACTTGCATCAAATCCATCCGGCATATCCAGGGCATCGGTGAGGATTCCGGTGGATTTATCGTCTAGGGCAGCCCTGAGGAAATAGCCGTAAATGGGTAAGCTCATGTTTGAACCTTGGCCAATCAATGAGCCGCGAATTCTCACACTCGGATCATCGGCCCCAACCCAAGTGGCGCAAACCAAGTTCTTGGTCAGACCCATAAACCAACCATCCGCAGATCCCTGTGTGGTTCCTGTTTTGCCTGCAACATGTCCCTCAATCGCAAACTTCCCACCGCGAATTCGGCTTCCGGTACCGCCATTAACTACGTTTTCCAGCATGCGGAACATCATGTATGCTTTGCCTGCGCTTAATACCTGGTCTGTCTTGGGCTGATTGAATTCCTCCAAAACGTTGCCATTTTTATCTTCGATGCGCAACAAAAAGGAGGGTTCTACCCAGAGTCCATTATTGGCAAAAGCAGAATAGGCGCTGGCCATTTCAAAAGGAGAGAGTTCCATGGTGCCTAAGCATATTGATGGTACCTTGGGAATGCGATTTTCTTCAATACCCAATCGCTCGGCGAACTTTACCACGATTTCCGGTGCGTCTTCGCCCAAACTTTTCATGACTTGGGCAGTAATGAGGTTGTCAGACAGCGCCAAACCTTTGGTCATCGTCCATACGCCCCCTGATTTACCGTCGGCGTTTCTCGGACTCCATTCTTCGCCATTGCTCACGAAAACGGTGCGTTCACGCGGAAACTCCGTACAGGGTGTCATTTGGTTGATGTCGATTGCAGTGGCGTAAACAATGGGTTTGAAGGTTGAACCAACTTGTCTGCGCGCCCGTTTGTTTACGTGGTCGTATTTGAAGTGTTTGTGGTTGATACCGCCCACCCATGCTTTGACATGTCCAGTTTCTGGCTGTACAGCAATAAATCCGGCCATCAAGATTTTCTTGATGTAGGCCATACTGTCGTAGGGCGACATGATCGTATCGAGGTCACCATGCCAACTGAAAACCGTCATTTTGATTGGTTTTTTCAGCTCTGCGATAATTTTGGCGGAATCATCGCCCAAATCCGTGGCCAAGGCTTTGTATCGCTCGGTTTTCTTGAGTGCATTTTCAATAAAGCCGGGAATAACGGCGCGGGTGGTAACATATCGCCATGGCTTTTCCTTACCCCAGCTCTTGTTGAACTGAGATTGCAGGTCGGGCATGTGCGTTTGCACTGCTTTTTCCGCGTATTGCTGTAGTTTGGGGTTGAGGGTGGTGTAGATTTTCAAACCACTTCGGTATAGGTCGATGCCTCTTTCTTTGCACCAGGGCTTGAGGTATTCACCCAAATAGTATTTGAAATACTGCGCCATGCCATCCATCTCCGCGCTGCGATAGTTGATTTTGATGGGTTTGGTTTTGAGCAGTTCAAGGCTGTCGTCTGACAAGAAATTGTACTTGTTCATTTGCTCAAGGACGGTGTTTCGTCGCGACAGTGACTTATCAGGATTGAATTTGGGGTTGTAGCGATGGTTGGCTTTGAGCATTCCGATCAACACCGCGGCTTCTTCCACTTTTAACTCCTTGGGTTTTTTATTGAAGAATTCTTTTGAGGCCGATTCGATACCAAATGAGATGCCTGAAAACGGAACCGTATTCAGGTACATGGTAATGATTTCGTTTTTCGTATATCGCCTTTCCAATTCCACTGCGATCACCCATTCTTTGAATTTCTGCATGATCATGCCGATTTTGGTGGATGGCTTTTGAAAGCGATAAAACAAATTTTCAGACAACTGCTGGGTGAGGGTAGAAGCACCGCCATCCTGTCCGAGAGCCACAACCGCGCGAATGGTACCCCTTACGTCGATACCAGAATGTGAGCGAAAGCGCACATCTTCAGTAGCTTCAAGTGCCTGAAATACGCATGGAGCGATGTCTTTGTGGGCGGTATTGATGCGGTTCTCGAGGTAAAAACTGCCAATCAAGGTGCCATCATCACCGAGAATTTCTGAGCTCAGGGCATTTTTGGGGTTCTCCAAATCCTCCACATCGGGCATGTCGCCAAACAATCCAAAGGTGACCAAAAAGAACAATAAAAAAACGGACAATGCGCCGCCTATCAGGATTTGCCAGAAGCGTTTAATGAATGAAAATTGAAACTCGGGAGCTGCCATGATTTACTTGCGAATATACGCAGATTTTCATCGCCAATGTGCCGCGCCTTGGGATTACTGTTTTTCGTAAAAAGTGCGGTATCCGTTGAGGTCAAACAGCTGAGTTAAAATCAAGTAATTGGATTCGGTGATCCACATGGCTTGGTACTCATAAAGGCCTTTTTCTGCAAAATAGCTGGTTGATTTTGAAAGAAAATCCACGAATTCCTTGGCGATTTCTGGCTTGGAGAACTGTGAAATGCGAATCACATTTACACTGCCAATGGCGGTGTTGGTATTGATCAGCAGGTTTTCAAAGGCAAATTGTTTTTTTGATAAATCACTCAGTGCCGCACGGATCATGTTGGTGTTTGTGCCTTTGGGGAAAGTAAAGATACAATCGATGCTTTCACCAGGTTTTGCAACGCCAAACGATTTACTCGCTGAATTAACCGGCGATTGGGCTGCGAGTGCTTGCGATTTCAGTCGTTCGCTGGCTTCAATGATCTCTTGCGCCTTGATGGAAATGTCGGTCCCGGGATAGTCCACCACCAATTGCTGCAATAATTCAATGCCTTTGTTTGTGTTGCCCATTTTGATGGTGCACAACGCCTGTAGGTAATCGAATTTGGTTTGCATTTGGTTGCCCGCGTAGTTTTTATCGGTCTGCAATTTGATGTCGATGGCTTTGCCAAAATCGCCTTTTTGATAGGCGGTAAGCATCGTGCTGAATAAACTGTCAATGGCTTGGTTTCCTGAATTGTTTTTGGCTACATCGCTCAAAGAACCGCCAGTTTCGAGCATGCGGACATACACGCTTTTGGGATGGTCTGTAAGCAATTTTGAC
>JAHEMG010000131.1 GCA_024643755.1 Flavobacteriales bacterium
AGAATCCTTTGACGGTGTTGTGCAAACTATCGTCGAGAAATTCCCCGGTAGCCACAACGATGCCCGTTTTTTCATCGGCGTACTGAAACGGTCCGTTTTTCTTGCCATTGGCCCACATTTCCAAAGCGACAAAGATTCCCTTTTCTGTATTTTCCTTGTATTTGCCGTGCTTCAATCCATTGAGATACCCTTGTTCGGTGTATACGCGATTGTTGGGCCACATTTCCAGGGCGATACCCGTGAACGGCTCCATCCCTACGATTTCTTTGCCTTGTTTCACCGGTGCATAGGCAACGCCATTGCGCATTTCTAGGGCCGATGCCAACAGTTTGCGCACGGGCATTGTCAGAAGACCACCGGTGGGTGCCAACTTTGTTTTATTCTGAGCAACTGCTGATACGGCGCTCCCCAACATCAACACCATCAGCACTAGGTTCTTCAATCGATT
The DNA here is from genome assembly GCA_024643755.1 of Flavobacteriales bacterium. GTDB lineage: Bacteria > Bacteroidota > Bacteroidia > NS11-12g > UBA955 > UBA955. The sequence continues at coordinate 449 of JAHEMG010000131.1, forward strand.
CATGAAATTAATTTTTTTCAAAATTAACAGCCTGTGTTAGATTTGTGGCACCCGATTTTCCCACAATATGGAACAATTCACATGGATCAGCGAATACTGCGAGTCAAAACCCTTGGTTACGGCAGAATTCCCCTTTAATGAAACGACCATGGTGTGGAAGGTAGCCGGGAAAATGTTTTGCTTGGGCGATATCCAAGCCTTTGAACACATCGCCCTAAAATGCGATCCAGAACGCGCCTTAGAACTCCGCGAAACCTACCCCCAAATTACAGGGGCCTTCCACATGAACAAAACCCATTGGAACGATGTTCATTTAGACGGACTGCCACAATCGCTGATTGCAGAGCTCATCCAACACAGCTATGACATTGTGGTACAGAAATTGCCAAAGACAACCCGAGAATTAATAAAAAACACATGAAACAGATCGTACTATCATTCGCTGCGATGACCGCATCCGCCCTCAGCTTCGCTTCGGGCTTCAATCATACAAACAAATTAACTATGGATAATCAGGAATTAGAACTCGATGGCCAGCCTGAATTGGCAGATGGTCTTTACGCCCAGATGAACACCAACAAAGGCACCATCCTTTTACAACTTCACTACAAAGAAACCCCACTCACCGTTTGCAACTTCGTGGGCTTGGCAGAAGGTAAAATCACCAACAACGCCAAACCCCTTGGAACCCCTTTCTATGATGGCTTGAAATTTCACCGGGTGATCGACAATTTCATGATCCAAGGCGGTGATCCTGCTGGAAATGGTTCGGGCGGACCTGGATATCAGTTCGATGACGAATTCGTTTCAAGCTTGAAGCATGTTGGTCCGGGCGTATTGTCAATGGCCAATGCAGGTCCAGGCACAAACGGATCTCAGTTCTTCATCACCCACGTTGCTACCCCATGGTTAGACGGCGCCCACACGGTGTTTGGCAAGGTTGTAACCGGACAAGACGTAGTAAACGCCATCAAACAAGACGATGTAATCACCACCGTAAAAATCATCCGCAAAGGCAAAGAGGCCAAAGCGTTTGAAGCCAACGACGAAGCCTTCAAAAAATTGAAAGATGGCGCAGCAGCCAAGGCCGAAGAAGCCATCAAAGCAGCTTCCGCTGGATTTGAAAACTGGGTAAAAACCAACTACCCCACCGCCCAAAAAACCAAATCAGGTTTGTGGTACGTGGTAGAAGAAGCCGGTAAAGGCGCACAAGCCGTTGCAGGTAAAACTGTGGCCGTTCACTACTCAGGCAAATTGGATAACGGACAAGAATTCGACAACTCATACAAGCGCGGACAGCCCATCGAATTCAAATTGGGTGTTGGTCAAGTAATCCCAGGTTGGGACGAAGGTATCGCATTGATGAGCGAAGGTGCAAAATACAAGTTGATCATTCCTTCAAACTTGGGCTACGGCAAGCGTGGTGCAGGTGGAGTGATTCCTCCCAATGCAACCTTGATTTTTGATACCGAGTTGGTATCAGTGAAATAAGCCATTTTGTATTTCACCGAAATCGGTGAAATGTGGTTTTCATGAGGGGGCGGCCGCGGATGCGGCCGCCCCCTTTTTCATTGTTGAAAACTACCGAATTAATTTCCCCATACGCCATCACCGAATTGTTAATTTTGTATCCCGTAACATCACCTTCCCGCAAGGGAAAATCATCATGAAAAAAGCTAAATACATCTTTGTTACGGGGGGCGTAACATCATCATTGGGTAAAGGCATCGTTGCCGCATCTTTGGCAAAACTTTTACAAGCCCGTGGCTTCAGAACCACCATCCAAAAATTCGACCCCTATATTAACGTCGACCCAGGTACCCTCAACCCCTATGAACATGGTGAATGTTATGTTACAGAAGATGGCGCCGAAACCGACCTCGATCTCGGTCACTACGAGCGATTCCTGAACGTCCCCAGCTCACAAGCCAACAACGTTACCACAGGTCGTGTGTATCAAACCGTCATTGAAAATGAGCGTCGGGGCGACTACCTAGGCAAAACCGTACAAGTTATCCCACACATCACCGATGAAATCAAACGCAGGATGAAAATCCTGGGTGAGAACGGTGAATTTGATATCGTTATTACTGAAATTGGTGGCACCGTGGGCGATATCGAATCGCTGCCCTATGTGGAAAGCATGCGCCAATTGCTCTGGGAAGAAGGACATGAGAATGCATTGGTTGTGCACTTAACCTTGATCCCTTACCTCAGCGCCGCAGGAGAATTGAAAACCAAACCCACACAACACAGTGTGAAACAATTGTTGGAATTGGGTGTACAACCCGATGTGTTGGTTTGTAGAACAGAGCGACCTATCACGGCTGAAATACGCAGAAAATTGGCCTTGTTTTGCAACGTTCAACCCAATGCCGTTATCGAGGCGATGGACTTGAAAACCATCTACGAAGCCCCCTTGGCGATGTTGAAGGAGAAGCTCGACAAAGTGGTCTTAACCAAATTGAAGCTCAGCACCAAAAACGAACCCAACCTCGATCAGTGGCGTGATTTCTTGTTCAAGTTAGAGCATCCAAAGTCGGAGGTTAATATCGCTTTGGTAGGTAAATACGTAGAATTGCCAGATGCCTATAAATCCATCAATGAGGCCTTCATCCATGCAGGTGCTAGCAACGAATGCAAAGTAAAAGTGACCTATGTTCACTCAGAGATGTTGACCATCGAAAATGCCGCCAAGAAATTGGCTGGTTTTGATGGCGTATTGGTGGCTCCGGGTTTCGGACACCGCGGCATTGAAGGAAAATTAGAAGCCATCAGATACGTGCGTGAAAACAACATCCCATTCTTCGGAATATGCTTGGGCATGCAGTGCTCAGTGATTGAATTTGCCAGAAACGTATGCCACATGACCGGCGCTTTCAGTACCGAGATGGATGCAAATACGCCCT
>JAHEMG010000134.1 GCA_024643755.1 Flavobacteriales bacterium
TTTGAAAGTGGTCGGGGAGACAGGATTCGAACCTGCGACCCCCTGGTCCCAAACCAGGTGCGCTACCGGCCTGCGCTACTCCCCGATATTTCTCAATACTGGGCGACCCCGACAGGATTCGAACCTGTGACCTACTGCTTAGAAGGCAGTTGCTCTATCCAGCTGAGCTACGAGGTCTTTCCGTATCGGAGGTGCAAAGGTAAGATAAAAAATTGATAAAGCATGGTAAAATTGAAAATTTACTAAAGCCATCGATTTGTTGCTAAATTCATCGTATCGTCATGAATTATCTCAACGGAATACTAGATATTGCAGGTGTAGAACTGCTCAGGCAGTGCGATCCAAGATTCACAACATGAACTCAGCCCTATTTAAATTTCGTGATATCAAAACCTACTCTAGCATTGAGTGGTTGGCCAACAATACCAAAAAGTACAGAACCGTATTCGAAGAGCTGGAAGTGGCCTACGTCTATTGCGAGGTAACCCTCTATAACAAACGCTTCGATGAGGATCCCTGGCATCTGCAACTGCGCATGCGTTGTATCGATGAGAAAAACAATGAAATCTGCTACCTCAACTGCGATCGCCCCGTAAATCCCGAAGAATCTGTGATCTACGTCCGCGAAGGATGGGGTGTGAAAACGCCCGGCACCTATTGGAAAGAAGGCGTATATCGCTGGGAAGCCATCGTAGATGAAGAAGTCATCGCCACCAAAACCTTCTACATCCAAAATGTTGGCGTCATCCGCAATGCCAATCCCTATTTCAAAATCGATACAGTGAAATTGTACGAATCTACCAGCGGCGATACCGACCTACTAGACCGTAAATATTATAGCGTGTTCAATGCCATGAGCACCCGTTATGTATGGATTGAGCTCAACCTCGACAACCTAACCCGCAAAACCAAAGACTTGGCCATTGAGTTGCTGTTCAACTTCCGCACAGCCAGTGGTTACCTCAAAGGCAGCGTATCCAAAATTTTCTTTGTCAAGCCCGAAGATGATCAATTTACAGTCACCATCGGGTGGGGTAGCGATGTCATTGGTACCTGGTCGCGCGGGGATTACTACGCCGAAGTCATTTTCATGGATCATATGCTGGCCCAAGTCCCCTTTGAAATTGGGGAAGATTATGTGGCGGCCACCGAAGAAGATTTCGTGCCGTTGACACAAATCGAATACGTGCACATCGATGATTTGCTGGAAGCCCAAGGCGATGCAGAAGGCGAAAATGATGCAACCAAAACACAGCAATCGGCGGCCGGCATTGAGCATATCATGCATGAACTCGATGAACTCACCGGTTTGGATCCCATCAAAAAGAAAATCCGTGAGTACTCAGACTACCTTCGTTTTGTGGCCCTACGTCGCGAAAAAGGGTTTGATGAGAACGATAAAATCAACCTTCACGCCGTGTTCAAAGGCAATCCCGGTACAGGAAAAACCACCGTGGCGCGCCTGCTCGGAAAAATCTACAAAGAGATGGGACTCCTGAAAAAAGGACATGTGGTGGAGGTGGATCGCTCCGACCTGGTAGCAGAATACATCGGACAAACCGCACCCAAAACCAAAGAAGCCATCAAAAAGGCCAAAGATGGTGTGTTGTTTATTGATGAGGCCTATGCGTTGGCTCGAAAGGACGAAGACAACAAAGATTTTGGCAAAGAAGCCATCGAGATACTGTTGAAGGAACTGTCAGATGCTACCGACATCGCCATCATTGTTGCGGGTTATCCCGAGGAAATGGATGTGTTTTTAGAGTCGAATCCCGGACTGAAATCGCGGTTTGTGATGCAGTACGATTTTCCTGATTATACGCCCCAAGAGCTGGTGAAAATTGCCAGTTTCGCAGCGGAGAAGCGCTCAGTGAAGTTCGATGATGCCGCAACAAAATTGTTTCAGAAATACCTGACCGATAAATACCGTGATCGCGATAAATTCTTCGGCAATGCCCGTTTGGTGAATTCCATGGTGGATGAGGCCAAAATGAACCTGGGATTGCGCATCATGAAAACCGATCACCCCGAGACCCTGGATGCCGATACGCTATCAACCATTACCGAATTGGATCTGAAACGCATATTTGACCTGCACGAAGGGATCTTGCCAGAAATTCCCATCGATGAGGATATGTTGCGTGAAGCCATGCTCAAACTTCGCGGCATGATTGGCCTGGATCAGGTTAAACACGACATCGAGGAATTGGTGAAATTGGTGCGTTTTTACAAGAGCTTGGGCAAAGACGTGAGAAAAATCTTCTCCTTGCACAGCGTATTTAGTGGCAATCCTGGTACCGGTAAAACTACCGTGGCCCGCATCTTGGCACAGATCTATAAAGCCCTGGGTATCTTGGAACGCGGCCATTTGGTGGAGTGTGACCGACAGAGTTTGGTGGGTGGGTATGTTGGACAGACCGCGATAAAAACCTCTGAACTCATCAACAAGGCGATGGGTGGCGTGCTGTTTATCGACGAGGCATATAGCTTGAGCGATGGTGGCAGTAACGATTTTGGTAGGGAAGCCATCGAAACCCTACTCAAACGCATGGAAGACCGCAGGGGTGAGTTTATTGTCATCGCGGCTGGTTATACCCAAAACATGGAGAAGTTCATGGAGTCGAACCCGGGTCTGAAGTCGCGCTTCGATCGCGTGTTCCAATTCCGCGACTACAACGCCGATGATTTGTATACCATTGCTTTGAATCAACTGCACGACCATAACATCACACCGGAGCCCAAAGCCGCGGATCACTTGATGAAGTACATTGATTTCATGTACAAAACCCGCGACAAGTATTTTGGCAACGGTAGGGCGGTGCGCAAGGTGATTGAGGAAGCCATTCGCAACCAGCATTTGCGTTTGAGTGAATTGTCGAAATCGAAATACACCAAAAAGGCCATTGAAACGCTGACTTACGACGATGTTGTGGAGTTTACAACCGAGGTGAAACCCAATATGGCCTCTGGCGGAATCGGATTCAAGGTTTAATTGTCGCCGTTTTGGCGGTTATCGCCATTCATTCATGCGGATGCGTCGAGAATATTCATGCATTTGGGCTTGTAATGTTGCCCGCATCCACTCAAATTGAGGTCCTTTTTGCGGCAGTGCTTTGCCTTTGCGTTGGTTTCTGGTTTGGAGATGGTAATCTACGACCTCGCCCCGTTGGTTGAGGGCCAACACATAAGGGTATTGGATGATGTAGTAAAGGTCTTTGTCGAAATGGGTAGAATACCCCTTGTAATTGGGGTCGAACGCGCTATGTCCGAATCCCAATCGGGGGCTTGGCGCACCCAGTAGACTCCAAACGGTGGGTAGGATATCGCATTGCGACAGGGTTTTGCCCG
>JAHEMG010000135.1 GCA_024643755.1 Flavobacteriales bacterium
GCCAATCTGCCCAATGGTTCTGCATTTGATCGATGGAACGTTCAAGGAAGTTACGATATGTTGGTGAAAGTGAGGCCCGGCAATTCCAATCATGTGTTCATCGGTGGTACCAACCTGTATCTGTCAACCGCAGCATTCAGTGATTCAACCCACACACAGAAAATTGGCGGATATAAGCTCAATGCCAAATGGCCTGATGTAGGGGTTTATCCCAATCATCACCCAGATCAACACAATTTGATTTTTTATCCCAATGACGGAAATAAGTTGATCAATACCAATGATGGCGGGGTGTTTCGTTCGGTCAATATCGATGCGATGCCATTTGTTTGGGAATCGTTGAATAATGGATATCTAACCACCCAGTTTTATACAGTAGCACTGGATCATGCAACCCCGCAAAGTCCCATTTTGGTGGCTGGCGCACAGGACAACAATCAGTTGATGACGGTTTCAGATGCGTCGGATGCCCGTTGGACAGATCCCTATTTTGGGGATGGATCGTATTGTGCGGTGGAAGACGGTGCCAAATTGTTTTATTTCTCCAAACAGCAAGGAAAGATGATCAAAGCCACCGTGGATGCAAACGGGAATCGTACGGCCTATGCGCGCATTGATCCAATTGGGGGCTCACAATATTTATTCATCAATCCGTATGTCTTGGATCCGGTGGACAATAATATCATGTATTTGGCGGGCGGAAAATACTTGTGGCGAAACAATCAGCTGCGCAGTATTCCGCTGCTAAACAACAATGATAGCATTACCCAAGGGTGGGTGAAAGGCAGTGATTCTGTAGTGATTCGAAATGAATTTGTATCGGCACTGGGGGCGAGTATTCAACCAGCTCACCGATTGTATTATGGAACTTCGTTGAAGCGATTGTATCGGGTTGATAGCGCCCACCTGAGCAGCAATTTGAAACCCAAAGATATCACCGCATCGGCCTTCCCATCGGCCTACATTAGTTGCGTGGCTGTGGATCCGAGAAACGCCGACAAAGTGATGGTTTCGTTCAGTAATTACAATGTGTATAGCATTTTCTCTTCGGAGGATGGCGGAAAAACATGGACAAAAGCTGCCGGGAATTTGGAGCAGTTTGGAACTGGTTTGGGCGATGGTCCTTCTGTGCGATGGCTCTCTATCTTGCCCGTGGATGATGGAACCGTCTATTTGGCAGCCACCAGCGTGGGATTCTTCGCTACTGATACGTTGCAGGGACTGAATACCAAATGGGTGCAGCAGGCCAGCGGTGAAATTGGCAACATGGTGTGCGATATGTTTGATGTACGACCTAGCGACGGTACAATTGCCCTTGCCACCCATGGGAATGGGGTTTATACCGCCAATATTGTAAAAAAGGGCGATATACTCAGTGCAGAAGGCATTGAAAAACTGTCTACGTTACAAGCAAAGGTGTATCCAAATCCGGCATCGCGGAACATTCGTGTAGTAGGGAGTTTGGTGAATTCAGATAAAAATCTTACACAAAATGACGTCTTAGCGAACAGTTCTGTCACCATCTTAGATCCATTGGGTAGGGTGGTGAAAAGTCAAGTCGTTACCACGGCTAATATCTTGTCAAACAGAGAGTTTGGTATGGATGTGTCGCTGGAAAATATTCCCGATGGCTGCTACTATGTTCGCATAAAAGTGGGCAAAGCGTTGAAAACCTTGCCGCTTTTCGTGACATCTGTCAGATAATGTGCAATTGTAAACCCTATCTTTGTAAGTAAGCATGAATCAAATACGCTTTGAAGGCAGAAATGCCCAGTTTTTTTCTACGTTGCGGTCGCGGATCGACGCCTATTTTCAGGATAACAACATCAAATCCTCAGGGAATTGGAAGTTGTACAGCAAAACCATCATCTTGGGCTTGACCCTGTTGGCATTATACGTCACCTTGGTATTCTTTACACCAGCAACTGCCATTGCTGTGGTGCTTTGTATGTTGTTGGGGGTGAATTTCGCCACCATCGGTTTCAATGTGATGCACGATGGCGCCCATGGTAGTTACTCGAGCAAGCCTTGGGTAAACAAAATGATGGCCCATAGCTTGAATTTGATGGGTGGTAATGCATTTTTCTGGAACCAAAAACACAACGTTGCGCATCACTCATTTACCAATATTGAAGGTGCCGACGAGGATATCGATATCAGTCCATATATGCGTGTGAACGAATACCAGCCCAAATATTGGTTTCATCGTTTTCAACACATTTATGGTTTGTTGTTGTATTGTGTGACCTATTTGATGTGGATTTTCTACCAGGATTTCGTGAAGTATTTCACGGGTAAAGTAGGGGATCGCGACATGAAAGTGAAATTCACAGTGATGGATCACATTACCTTTTGGGTAACCAAATTGGGCTATATCGCATTGTTTATTGGTTTCCCTATTTACTATGTGGGTTTGGCTCCAACCTTGGTGGGATATACCATAGTGAGTATGACGACCGGCTTTGTAATTGCTGTAGTATTCCAATTGGCCCACGTGGTTGAAGATGTGACTTTCGTTGAGAAAACACCTCCAATCACTTCTGTAGAAGCCGATTGGGCAACGCACCAAATTCAAACAACCGCCAATTTTGGTACCAAGAGCAAATTCTTGGCTTGGATGTTGGGTGGATTGAATTTCCAGGTTGAACATCACTTGTTCCCAAAGATTTCCCACATTCACTACCCCAAGTTGAACCAAATCGTGCGCGAAACATGCGAGGAATTTAAAATCACCTACAAAGAATTCCCAACCATGTTTAGTGCTATTCATTCACATCTGCTTCACCTGAAGCAAGTAGGCGCGTAATCGCCCATGAAAAGCGCTCACGGTCCATTTTCGGTAAAAGTAAGTACACTGCGTAGCGATCATGCCGTAGTTTACAACGCCCAAGGCGCCGTACTGAAAACCCACCTTCAAGGAGAATTTTCCCCCTGGCCTACAGCCATAGCACAATTGTTGGCCGATGACCTCAATGCATTGCCACAGCATGCCGATCTAAGAGAAAGTCTTGTCTATTGCCTGCTGAGTACGTTTTGCGAGGAGAAAAGCCCCCAGTTTGAACTGTTTGTAGAAGACGATCTTCAATGGGATGCGGCTTACCGACTTTCGGAGGACGAAGACATCGCTGCGTTGCAATATGAAAGCATCGCTCCGCTGATTCGTTTGCTGAACGACGATTGGGTTACGCTGCAAGAGAATACCTGTCAGAACCTGGAAGAAATGCGGTTGGCCGATATCGACTTCGTACCCGGTGAAATTGTGAATCGCTTTTTGGCATTTACCAAAGACTACAACCAATATCAGAAATATACCGTAGAACTCTTGCAAAGCATCTTTGGAGGCATACA
>JAHEMG010000023.1 GCA_024643755.1 Flavobacteriales bacterium
CGCTGGGCCAAATGGGCCGGAATTTTTTCCAATACGATGGCAAAGCAACCCGCTTCCTCCAACATCTTACTGTCGCGTATCAATTTCTCTGCTTCCGCATCTTCTGTGGCCCTTACCGTGTAGGTACCAAATTTATAGATACTCTGTGGTGTGAGACCCAAATGTCCCATCACCGGCACCCCCGCCGTTAGAATTCGTTTAATGCTCTCCAAAATCTCTTCGCCACCTTCCATTTTAATGGCATGGGCACCACTCTCCTTCATAATACGGATGGTTGAGGCCAAGGCCTCTTTGCTGTTACCCTGATAGCTTCCAAAGGGAAGATCCACCACCACCAACGCTCGATTTACGCCGCGCACGACAGAGCTGGCATGGTAAATCATTTGATCCAAGGTGATTGGCAGGGTTGTTTCATGTCCCGCCATCACATTAGATGCGCTATCCCCCACCAAAATCACATCGATACCGGCTTGATCCACCACACGGGCCATCGAGAAATCATAGGCCGTTAACATCGATATTTTCTCACCCCGCGCCTTCATTTCGTGAAGCACGTGGGTGGTTACCTTCTTTTCTTCTTTTTTGTGTATGCTCATGGCTATTTTCCCCTCTTCGTTTCGATGAAATCGCGATGAAAAATTCCAAATTTCACCGCAAATGAAGCATCTTTGTAGGAATTCGAAAACAAAAGTAGGATTATTTCCAAATGAAACAGCAATTGCAGCAGTACAGAAACCGCCTCTTCCCTTTCGCCATGATTTTGATGGCCCTTTTTACTGCCTGTGAAAACGAAGTCTTTATCAATGCCGAATACAAGGAAACCATTGTTATTTACGGACTGCTAGACCCTCAAGACAGTATCCAATACATCAAGGTAAACAAGGCCTACCTCAATGAAAATATCGGGGCATTGGAAGCAGCGAAAATATCGGATAGCTTGTATTTGGACTCAACGCGGGTAGAACTGAAGCGGATATCGAACGGACAAATCATCGTTTGCACAGCCGAGGCAGGTCCCACCAAAGATTCCGGCATCTTTGCCAACAACAAAAATATCTTGTGGGTAACCCGAGAAAAAATCTATCCCAATGAGGAATATGAAATCACTGTGAGCAACCCACTCACCAAAACCAAAGCGGTATCAACCACCAAAACCGTGGGTAACACAAAAATCAGATCGCCCTTCATAGACCAGACCAATGTATTTAGTGTAGGACCTGAATACCTAACGATCTCCTATGTTGCGGCACCCAATGCCTTTGCCTATGATGCGCGATTTCTTGTGTATTACGAAGAAATCAACACGGCCGACACCAATGCAAAAGTGTTAAAAATGGCCACCTGGCGTGTGGTGAACAATTACTTGGTGGGCAACAACCCCTCGCCGATGCGACAGGTACCTAGGTTGAGCTTTCTGCAATTCTTACAATCGAACATCACTGCCGCCCCCAACCTCAAACACCGAATCAAATGGGTGGGATTATCGCTCTACGCCGGCAACCAAACCTTGGTTGATTATATTTCTGTGAACGAGCCGAGTATTGGCATCGTACAGAAACAGGCAGAATTCACCAACATCAATGGCGGTTATGGATTATTCGCCTCTAGGTCAACCTCAAAGGTTTGGGGCATACCCATCGATGCGTCTTCCATTGTGTATTTGCAAAAACACGAATTGACCAAAGCGCTGAATTTCGTGCGTTAAAATCAGCAAAAACGACAGCCCATCAGGGGTGTAACAACGCGCTTCCCTTACTTTTTGTCAGCATTTCTGCCATAACGACACCCCCGCGGCGTGTTTATCGTAGTGGTACGCAGATTGCTAAATCATGGCAAATAGAACTTAGAAATCATGAGTAAAATAATTGGAATTGACTTAGGAACCACCAACAGCTGTGTAGCCGTTTTGGAAGGTAACGAACCCGTTGTAATTGCCAACAGTGAAGGTCGTAGAACCACCCCCTCAATTGTGGCATTTATGGACAATGGCAATGGCGAGCGCAAAGTGGGTGATTCTGCCAAACGTCAAGCCATCACCAACCCCCAGCACACCATTCAATCAATCAAGCGATTCATGGGTGAAAAATATTCAAACATGACCACCGAAATCGGTCGTGTACCTTATGAAGTTGTGAAAGGCGATAACGACACCCCGCGTGTAACCATCGGCGATCGCAATTATACCCCACAAGAAATCAGCGCCATGGTACTTCAAAAAATGAAGAAAACCGCTGAAGACTATTTGGGCCAGGAAGTAACCCGCGCGGTAATTACTGTACCTGCTTATTTTAACGATGCACAGCGTCAAGCCACCAAAGAAGCCGGTGAAATCGCGGGCTTGGTGGTTGAGCGTATCATCAACGAACCTACAGCCGCTGCATTGGCTTACGGATTAGATAAAATTGATCGCGATATCAAAATTGCCGTGTACGATTTGGGTGGCGGAACTTTCGACGTTTCGGTATTGGAATTGGGCGATGGTATTTTTGAAGTAAAGAGCACCAACGGTGATACACACTTGGGTGGTGACGACTTCGACCAAGTGATCATTGATTTCTTGGCCGATGAGTTCAAGCAACAAGAAAACATCGACTTGCGCAAAGACCCCATGGCTTTACAGCGTTTGAAAGAAGCCGCTGAAAAAACCAAAATCGAACTTTCTGCAAGCACTGAAACCGATATCAACTTACCCTACATCACCGCCGTTGACGGTGTGCCAAAGCACTTGGTGATGAAAATGAGCCGTAGCAAATTTGAACAATTGGCTGCCAGCTTGATTCAACGCACCCTGGAGCCCTGCAAACAGGCCTTGAAAGATGCACACATGACACCAAGCGATATCGATGAGGTTATCTTGGTGGGTGGATCTACCCGTATTCCTGCCATCCAAAAGTTGGTGGAAGAATTCTTTGGAAAATCACCCAGCAAAGGCGTGAACCCTGACGAAGCCGTAGCCGTTGGTGCTGCAGTTCAAGGTGGCGTGTTGACTGGTGAGGTAAAAGATGTGGTTTTGTTGGATGTAACTCCCTTGAGCATGGGTATTGAAACCATGGGTGGCGTAATGACCAAAATGATTGAATCAAACACCACCATCCCTACCAAAAAGACGGAAACATTCTCAACAGCGATGGACAATCAACCTTCAGTGGAGATTCACATCTTACAAGGTGAACGTCCCATGGCCGGCGACAACAAAACCATCGGTCGTTTCATTTTGGATAGCATTCCTCCTGCCCCTCGCGGTGTGCCACAAATTGAGGTAACCTTCGACATCGATGCCAACGGTATTTTGAGCGTACACGCCAAAGACAAAGCCACCGGCAAAGAGCAAAAGATCCGCATTGAAGCTTCAAGTGGATTGAGCAAGGAAGATATCGAAAAGATGAAAAAAGACGCTGAAATGAACGCCGAAGCCGACGCAAAACGCAAGGAAGAGGCCGACAAAGTAAACGCAGCAGACGCCTTAGTATTTAGCACTGAAAAGCAATTGACTGAGTATGGCGATAAAATCCCTGCAGAAAAGAAAGCAACCATTGAAGGTGCTTTGGGCGACTTGAAAAAGGCCTTGGGTGAGAAAGATTTCGCAGCCATGGAAACTGCAAGTGCTGCTTTGAACGCTGCATGGCAAGCTGCAAGTCAGGACATGTACAACGCTACCGGCGGAAACCCCGAAGGGGGCGAACCTGGTGCGGGCGCAGGTGCCGGTGCCAACAACGGCGCCGCAGGCGACCAAGTGCAAGACGTCGACTTCGAAGAAGTGAAATAAGTTTCTCATTTGTTATAGTTAGTGAATACGCGAAGGGTGTCCCAAAAGGACGCCCTTTGTGTTATTTTTGAATCCATGATGACGAATCGCTTTCTCAAAAGCAACAGAACCTCAATAGTCAAAGGAAAATTGCCATTGGCAGCGATTTGCTGCTTGTGGGTGTTTGTGAGCGGTTGCAATTCAACCACTGATACAGAATCGAGTGACAGCGCGGTTGTTGCCACCAACCCCTATGAGAAAGCCAAACCCGGAGAAGAAACAGTTGCTGGTATCGCGCCACCCAAAATCAGCGACACCCTAGGCCTTACCGACCCTATGGCCAAAGACAGTATCAAAATGCACATTGCTTTCCAATTGGCCGCAAACGAACTGAGCAATGCCTACATCAACAAGGATGCGAAGATTTACGCCAAATACTCTCTCCCGGCCATTATCAAAGCCAATGGCGGCATCGCAATGTACGAAAACAAACTAAACCTGGTGTTCAAAGACCCTGCAACGCCATCATACTTCAAGGTACTATCTGGACCCTTGCAACGCACCAAAGCCAAGCTCGACGACCAAGGATACCTCCAAGGTTGGTACTGTTTACTGCCCGTGAGAATGTTCAGAACCGAAGCCGGAAAAACCCTTCAAGATGTAAAATGGATGGGCGGACAGTCACTGGATGAGGGAAAAACCATTTATTTCATCGACATCACCAACTTACCGCCGGAGAAAATTGCACAGATCATGCCTGACCTTCAGGTAGTACTGGTAAAATAAAAGAGGCGGCCAAGGCCGCCTCTTTCGTATAATGAAAAAAAAAATCTTACTTAGTAGTCAAACGCATCTTGCGACGAGTGGTCTTTTCAACCTTCTCCTCTTCCATTGCTGCAATACCAGTAATGGCTTGGTCAACCAAAATACGACCGCAGTTCTCGCAATCAACGATGCGATAGTGTGCGCGAATTTCGCTGTGACGCTGTGAAGGGATTTTGCTAAAGCATCCACCACAAGAACTACGCATAATTGAAGCCACTGCAATACCATTGCGAACATTACCACGAATTCTGTGGTAAGCACGGTGCATGCGAGGATCCAATTTGGCATCCGCAGCAGCACGCTCTACCATGATCTTCTCAATCTCTTCCGCATTCTCCTTCTCAATTTCTGTCAATTCAGCCTTCTTGAATTCCAAATCCTGATTGCGTGAAGCCAAAGCATTCTGGGTATTACCCAACAACTCCTCTTTCATTTCAATCTGACGGCCAAATTCACGAATGCGCTTCTCAGCAGACAAAATCTCCAAACCAGCGATTTCCTTCTCCTTGTTGATGGCATCGTACTCACGGCTGTTTTTGATGTTATTCAATTGCTCATCATACTTTTCAATCAAACGTTGAAAATCTTTGATGGCGTTTTTCTTATTGCTAATCTCATGATTCAACTCGCCAATCTCTTCGGTAATATGAGACACACGGGTTTGCAAACCTGCGATATCATCTTCCAAATCGGCAACTTCCATGGGCAATTCTCCCAAAACAGCGCGTAGGTTGTCGAGTCGTGAATCGATCTGCTGCAATTTCCACAGATCCTTGAGTTTTTTGTCGATGGTTACGTCCATGTTATGTTAAATAATCAATAGGGTTGGTGATAGTTTCCGCAAAAATGGTTGCAAATTTAGGGAATTTGGACGACAATATAGCAGAAAACAAATCAATTGTATATTTCTCGCTTTCGAAATGTCCGATATCGCACAGCAGCAATTTTTCTTCGGCATCAAAAAATTCGTGGTACTTCACATCCGAGGTCACAAACGCATCGGCCCCAACCCGCAACGCATCGCCAATTAAGAAGCTTCCTGCCCCACCACAAATAGCCACCCGCTTCACCGATGTCACCCCGCTCTTGGTGTATTTTACCACTTCGCAACCCATCCTAGTTTGTACATGCTTTAAAAAATCTATCGCTGGCATCGCTTCATCAAACTCACAAAGCACCCCAGCGCCATATTCTGCACTCGCATTAGACAAGGCCACCCATTCATGGGCTACCTCTTCATACGGGTGAGCCGCGGTCATCGCCTTGCTTACCGATGCTTTCAACCAAGTAGGCACCAACACCTCAATTCTCGCCTCCTGTACCCGCTCCCGCCGGCCTGCTACCCCCAACGTTGGATTCGCATCCGCATTGGGTCTAAAACAACCTTCACCCTCCAACGTGAATGCACACTCATCGTAATTGCCAATCTTCCCCGCTCCCGCCGCAAACAAAGCCTCTGTAAGCGCCTCAACATCGGTCAGTGGCACATACACGGCCAACTTCAACAAGAGCCCTTCCTGACTGCGCAAAACACGCTGAACCTTCAGTCCCAACTGCTGCGCAATCCGCTCATTCACCCCACCCCGAAGGATGTTATCGAGGTTGGTATGACATGCATAGATGGCAATATCGTTCCGAATCGCTTTCATCACCGCTCGCTGCACATAATTGCTGCCTGTAAATCGCTTTAAACCGCCAAACACTATGGGGTGATGCGCAATGATCAAATCACAACCCTTGGCGATGGCTTCATCCACAACCGCTTCCGTGCTATCCAAACACAACAGGGCTTTGCTCACCGTGCGATTTGGATCGCCCACAATCAAACCTGAATTGTCGTACGACTCTTGCAATCGCGAAGGAGCCACTTGCTCAAACGCCGCAATGATTTCATGGATTCGCAACATCATGATTCAAATTTCAAGGAATTCCCCCAACTTTGCACCACTCCGTGAAAAAAGCAGTCCTAAAGCCCGGCAAAGAAGTCAGCCTCCTCAGAAAACATCCTTGGGTGTTCTCTGGCGCTATCCAAGAAATTGAAGAAGTATACATCGGCGATTGGGTGCAGGTGTTTGATCACAAAGGGAAATTGTTGGGGACCGGACAAGTGGGCGACGGTAGTATCGCCATCCGCATGGTGGCCTTTGAAGCCATCGAACCGGGCATCGCCTTTTGGCAAAACAAACTCAGCAATTGTTTGGCATTGCGCAAGCAACTGGGATTCGGCCTAAAAAAACCCACCACCGCCTATCGCTTGGTACATGGTGAGGGCGACAACCTGCCGGGACTTATCATCGATATTTACAACGATTGCGCGGTGATTCAAGCCCATAGCTTGGGGATGTACAACAGCATCAACCACATCGCCGAGGCCTTGGAAAACCTCAAAGACCTCAAACTCAAAACCATTTATAACAAGAGTTTTGCCGCGATGCATGGCTCGGTAGACCCCGATGGTTTTTTACTGGGCGATACCCCCGAAACCACCGCCACCGAAAATGGATTACAATTCACGGTGAACTGGGTAACCGGACAGAAAACGGGCTTTTTCTTGGATCAGCGCGATAACCGAGACCTACTCCGAAGCTTCGCCAAAGACAAAAGCGTACTCAACACTTTCTGCTATACAGGGGGATTTTCTGTGGCTGCCCTGGCCGGTGGTGCCAAAGAAGTGGTAAGTGCCGACATATCACAAACCGCCATCGACCTGGCCAACAACAACGTATCGCTCATGAAATTACAACCCAACCAAATCCACGAGGGATTGGTCATGGATGTGATGAAACAATTGGGCGACGACAACAAACTATACGATATCGTTGTGCTCGACCCACCTGCGTTTGCCAAGAGTTTATCGAAAAAACACAAAGCGGTGATGGGCTACAAGCGCCTCAATGCCATGGGTATCAAACGCGTGGCTCCTGGCGGCTTGTTATTCACCTTTAGCTGCTCACAAGTGGTTGATGATGTGCTGTTTGCCAACACCGTTACTGCAGCGGGCATCGAAGCCGGCAGAAACTGTCGTATACTCTATCGCTTAGGACAAGGCGCCGATCATCCAGTGAATTTGTATCACCCTGAAGGTCATTATCTAAAAGGGTTGGTGATTCAGGTGGAGTAAAATTACTGCTGCGCGAAGCGATAAAACGCATAAGCCACAGGCACGAACAGCAAATTGGGCAACCATACCGATAGCCAAGGCCAGATCACCCCGGAATTGCCTAGCGAAACAAAATACTTGCTGAAAAACAGGAAAAACAGGATCACAAAAATCCCTACCGCAAGCGAGAACCCCAATCCACCGCGGGTTTTCCGGCCCGCCACACTTACTGCTATCAACACCAAAATGAAGGTACTGAAAGGCGAAGCATACCGTCGGTTCAATTCGGTTTCTAACAGTTCCACATTACTAGATCCGCGCATTTTTTCCTTGGCGATCATGCTCCTGAGTTCATTCTGATTCAAACTCTGCACATCCTCCAATCGAAAAAAGAAATCTTCCGGATTGAATGGAATCAACGTATCTAGCATCGCGTGGTATTGAATATCTTGATTGCCATTGGCCAGAAACTTCCGCTGCCAAACCATCTCCAAACGCCATTTTTTTGCCTCGGGCGACCACCGAATAAACCGACCAAACAAAGAACTTTTCAACTGCTGTCCCTTATACTCCTCCACCGTAATCCCTACCCCTGAACTGTCGTTGTTGTTGAAATACTCCATGTACAATATCACCCCGGGTTTGATTTGCCGAAAAATGGTCGACTTTGCCTGAGAATAATAATCACGCATGTATGCATTCTCAAAACGCACTCGCGCTTTGTCGGTTATCGGAATCACCCAAGCATTCAACACATAGCTACCCACTGCGAGCAAAGCCGCTGTGGCCATGTAAGGAACCAGGATGCGACGGAGCGACATTCCACCGGCGAGCATCGAAATAATTTCTGTGCGAGACGCCAACCGTGAGGTCATATACAGCACCGAAATAAAAATAAAAATTGGGGAAAACGTATTGAGCAAACTCGGCACAAAATTGAGGTAATAGACCGAGAAAATCTCCTTCACTGGGGCCGACTTAGCCAAGAAATCATCGAGTTTCTCCGCCACATCGAACACCATGATGATCACAATGAACAACCCCACCGTTACAAAGAACGTTTCCAAGAATTTCTTAGAAATGTACCAGTCTAACTTTTTCAATTTCATGGGGATGCGATAGAGATTGCAATCTACGACAATTTGCGCGACACCGTTTTCAAGATGCTTTGTTTCCAAATATGGAAATCCCCTTGAACGATTCGCTCGCGGGCCTGTCGCACCAACCACAAGTAAAAACGCAAATTCTGAATACTCGCGATAATCGGACCCATCATTTCATTCGCTTGAAACAGGTGTCGCACATAGGCCCTGCTGTATTCTGGCGTTAACCAAGTGTCTAAGGGCGTAAAATCATCGGCCCATTGTTTGTTTTTGATGTTGATGATACCCTCGGTGGTAAATACATTGCCGTTTCTTCCATTGCGGGTAGGCATCACGCAGTCAAACATATCAACACCCAAGGCGATGGCATTCAACAAATTTTCTGGCGTTCCCACACCCATCAAATACCTGGGCTTATCCGTGGGTAAAATATCCGTCACCAATTCGGTGATCCGGTACATATCTTCATGGGGTTCACCCACACTCAATCCGCCAATGGCATACCCTTTGGCATCGTGTTTCAATACATATTCAGCGCTTTGCTTGCGTAAATCATCATACACACTACCCTGAATGATGGGCATCAATGCTTGCTCATGACCGTACAATGGCTCCGTTTCATTGAAGCGTCCGAAGCATCGATCCAACCAACGATGTGTCATGTGCATCGACTTTTTTGCATAGTCGTAATCGCAAGGATATGGCGTGCACTCATCAAACGCCATGATAATATCAGCCCCAATCACACGCTGAATATCCATGACGCGCTCTGGACTAAATAGGTGTTTGGACCCGTCGATGTGACTGGCGAATTTCACACCTTCATCGGTCAATTTGCGCGTACCCGATAACGAATACACTTGATATCCACCGCTATCGGTCAGTACAGGTCGATCCCAGTTGCTAAACCCGTGAATCCCACCCGCCTTTTGGAGGATATCGAGTCCGGGACGCAAGTATAGGTGATAGGTATTGCCCAAAATGATATCGGCATTGACATCATTTTTGTTCAACAAAAAATTGCGGTGCACCCCTTTAACCGTCCCCGCAGTGCCCACTGGCATAAAAATGGGGGTTTGGATGCGTCCGTGTGCGGTGTCAATAACACCTGCCCTTGCTTTGGTGAAGGGATCCTTATGTTGTAATACGAAATTCAATTCTGAGCCATCAAAGAGATACTGAACAATCGTGGGTAAATGGCCGCAATACTACCAGAGTAGTAGCTATTCGGCACCCTGATTAACGCATTATTCAGTCCGTTAGACATTTTTAATTCAAGCGACAAATCCACAAAATCGAGGCGAAACTCCATGCCCGCCCCTACTTCATAGTAATAGGTATTGGCTTTCAGGGCGATGAGGGGCTTAGACTCTCCAATCACTAACCCTTCGTTACTCTGAAAATCATGAGACCACCTAACGCCACCCAAAACATACATACGGGTATTGTTGGGCATATCAGAGCGATACTTCAACGTGAGCGGCATATCAAACGATATGGTTTCAATTTTGATGTTCGGGCCCGGAGTATGTTGCCATGTATATTGGATGTTTCGCTGATGCAATTGCAACATGGTAAGGGTTTTCAATTCCCAGTACTTCCCAAAACGATAGGCCACTGACCCGCCAAATCCACCGCCGGCTTGTCCTTGAGGACGAATACTCGCAATAGAATCTGTGCGTTGCCAAAACACGGGATCCAACTCCATTTTCATTTTGGCAGAGGTTCCGGCAAAGGCGATACCCCAGAAAAAATGCTTTCGGTAATCCCGGTTGTAGTCGCGCGGCTGGGCCATAGACTTGCCCACCAACACAGATAACAATATGAATAGGATTACTTTACGCATGTGTACATCGTACAGATTCCGAAGGTTAACGGCTTATAAGTAACGCTGCTAAATCCTACTGATTTTGCTTTCTCAACAAATTCTTCGCCCTCGGGGAAGGCGGCAACACTTTGTGGCAAGTAGGTATAGGCGTTGGTGCTGCGCGATAACATCTTTCCCAATAGCGGTAAAATATTCTTGAAATAGAACCAATACAATCTTGAGAAGATGGGATTGGTGGGTTTGCTGAACTCTAGTACAACCATCGGACAGCCGGGCTTCAAAACGCGCTGCATTTCGGCCAGTCCTGCCAACAGATTCTCAAAGTTACGCACACCAAAACTCACGGTCACCGCATCAAATTCTTGGTCTTGAAACGGCAATTTTTCTGAGTCGGCTTGTTGCAAAGTGATGCGATTTGTGAGTTGTTTTTGGTTGAGTTTAATCTGACCAAAATCGAGCATGCCTTGACTAATGTCCACACCCACAATCGTTGCACCTGGAATTTTTATCAGTTCGATGGCCAAATCGGCGGTGCCTGTAGCCACGTCGAGAATGCGTTTTGCGCCAAATGAATTGACGTTTTTA
This sequence comes from Flavobacteriales bacterium, assembly GCA_024643755.1. GTDB lineage: Bacteria > Bacteroidota > Bacteroidia > NS11-12g > UBA955 > UBA955. The sequence goes on from JAHEMG010000023.1 coordinate 11,187, forward strand.
CGCACTTTGGTACGCCAGGAATAATCGACGCCGAGCGACAAAAAATGATTTAAAAAATCATATCGGGGAGAAATGTTATCGAACATTTCCTCGACTTGTTGTTTTTTTGAAGCCTCGGAGGAGGGATTGGGTTTAACTTGCGTGGCCACGATAAAAATACAAATATACGCAATTGCCATCACTCCCTTGAATCCCAAGACCAAGTCTTTCACCGAAAACCCAAGAAAATCGCATGGAAATCAATACCGCAGAATACATCGGCAGCTGGCAGAAAAATGCCGACATGCCCCATACTGAGAAACCCGAATTTGCCTTTATAGGGCGCAGTAACGTAGGGAAAAGCAGTTTGATCAACATGCTCACCCAGCGCAACGGATTGGCCAAAACCAGTTCTACCCCAGGAAAAACGCAGAGCATCAATTTATTTTTGCTCAACAAGCAGATACAGTTCGTGGATTTGCCCGGTTACGGATACGCAAAGGTCTCAAAAGACCAGCGAGAGGTTTTTGGCAAAATGATCAAATACTATCTCCGCGACCGGATGAATTTGTTTTGCCTGTTTGTATTGGTGGATTTGCGCATCAAACCCCAGGCCATCGATTTGAGTTTCATCAATGAATGCGGAGAGAATGGCATTCCCATGGCATTGATTGGCACCAAGGCTGATAAGTTAAAGCCCGCTGAATTGGCCGAAAACAAGTCCGCCATTGAAAACGCATTGTTAGAGGTTTGGGATGAGTTACCACCCTTTTTCATCAGCAGCGCTGAAACCAAAGAAGGCAGAGAAGAAATCTGGAGCTTTATCAAGGGCACTTTGCCGAAGTAGTGCCTCACTCAATTAAAGTGTGCATCTTCACTGTCGCGGTATAATGAATCAATTGTCCGCTCGAACTCACACCCTCTCCACCCATGCTTTTCCCATACGCGCGAAAATTGTAAGAGCTTCCTGAATTCTCACTCCCTTCGGTTGGACTCGAATTGGTTTCCATGGAAACGACCTTACCCAATTTTACATTGGCCGCTTTTGCCAATCTATTGGTGGACTCCAAGGCATCGGCAACAGCCAATTCTTGAGCCTGTCTTACAAAATTTGCTCCCTCTGTGTGAAAATAGGAAACCTTTTCAATTTCGTAAATTTTGGTTTTCAGCACCGCCTCTGTGAAATTCTGCATCGCGGCGAGTTCTTTCAGGGTGAAAATGATTTTCTGGGACGACTCAAAACCCACAAAAACTTCTTTCTTCAGTGCGGCATCCCAGCGCATTACTTTGTCTGTCGAGATCAGACTCACTTTGATTTCATTGGTATCTAACACATATTGTTTGGTGATAGCCAATACCTGCGCCGCCGTTTTTTGATTTTCGTTGATTGCCTCTCTAAGCGTGGGCCTTACAAATTTCATCGAGAGTGTAATTTCCGCTGCATTTGGGAATGCAGTCACCTTTCCAACACCTGTAACATAGATTTTTGGTAAATTCTGTGCCATAGCACTCTGGGCAATAAGGCAGATCGCCATCAAACAATACAATATCTTTTTCATAGGCTTTTCTTTATAACGCCATGAATATCATTTTATTGCTAAACGCATTATCTGAGGACCTAACCTTTAGTACAACACAAATACAACTTTCAATAAGAAGTATTAATGCAGTTTAGTATTCATCGCAAATCGCTACACGTACATACATACAAATATGTTACGTAACGTTAATACCTACCCTTTTTCACAAATCTCTTTCAGCTTCTCCAGCGCTTTGGGATAGGTTTCATTCATGTAGTCCTCAAAAGCGTCGTTCATATCAAGATTCACCTCCACCCTTGTGCCATCACCAACTGCAGTAAAAGAATAATTTTCAAATCCGTTTGCCCATTGTTCTACTTCCGGACCTTCCAAGATCTCCTTCCCCGCCTGTACAAGTCCATAATGTTGAATAGAAACAAACGCATTGGGCATGTTTTTCACAATACGTGAAACCACCCCGCCCGTGTCACCATTTTCATCAACCCCTACAAACTGCATCTTACTACCCTCGCTCCAATCACCCAAATAACTCGAAGTAGGATTGAAAAGGGCCGTCCATTGCTCGTAAGTAGATTTATCATTCAACCCCAACATACAGGCATATACAGTTTCCACAGCGGCATCAATATCAATGGCAAATGTCAATTTCTTCATTATTCAATTTTTTCGTTTTCATCAACCCATCTTCGGAAACAACCACCCCTTGGCAGAAGCAATCAACTCTTGCATCGGCTGGGTTTGATGATCCAAGTCATAGGCCTGCATGAAAGCGTCTACACCTTGTTGTAAAGCGGGTGCCGTGGACGAATCGCGCTGTTTCAACGCCGCCACACCACACAACCACTCCACCGCCAAAATATGCTCTACGTTTTCAATCACACGCAGCAATTTGGTCGCTGCATTGGCGCCCATGCTCACATGGTCTTCCTGTCCGTTCGAACTCATAATGCTATCCACAGATGCTGGCGTACACAACTGTTTATTCTGTGAAGCCAACGCCGCCGCACTGTATTGCGCAATCATATATCCACTGTCTAAACCTGCGCCATCAGCCAGGTAGGGCGATAAGCCACGCTGTCCGCTCACCAACAGATACGTTCTTCTTTCGCTGATGCTGCCCAATTCAGACAAGGCCATCGCCGCATAATCCAAGGTCAACGCCAGGGGCTGTCCGTGAAAATTACCCCCACTCAAGACCACATTCTCCTCTTCAAACACATTGGGATTATCGGTCACGGCATTCAACTCCGTTTCCCACACATCCAAACAGTGATCCAAGGCATCGTAAGAGGCACCATGAACCTGAGGAATGCAGCGGAAACTGTAAGGATCCTGCACTTGTTTTTTGGGCTGTTTTGCGATAGGCGAATCCTCCAAAATGGCACGAATTTCTGCCGCTGCCGCTAACTGTCCGGCATGAGGCCTCACCCGATGAATGGGCGATTGAAACGGATCCATTCTGCAGTCGAACGCATCTACACTCAGCGCACTCACGATGGGCAATTGCTTAAATATCTGTCGGATACGCCTGTAGGCCTCCAACGAATGCGCCAACATGAATTGGGTGCCATTAATGAGGCCCAGGGCTTCTTTCGGACCTAATTCAAGGGGCTGCCATTGATTTTGCTTAAGCCATTGTTCTCCTGAAATTTCCCCATGTTGTGGGTGGCGCAGGAATCCTTTACCAATAAGTGGGAGTACCATTTGCGACAGTGGCGCGAGGTCGCCGGAGGCACCGAGCGAGCCCTGTTCTGTAACCACAGGATACCACTGTTGGTTGTACATGGCAGAAAGTCTTTCGAAGATCACCGGCCTAATGGCCGAGTACCCTTTGCTCATGTTGAGCATTTTCAGCCAGAGCATGGTTCGCACCAGGTGCATATTAAGGGGATTACCCACGCCTGCGGCGTGGGTAATGAGCAAATTTTCTTGCAGGGCCGACAAATCACTGGCCGAAATTTCTACATTCTGCAAAGAGCCAAACCCGGTGTTTACGCCGTATACGGGGGCGGTGGCTTCAGATAAATATTTGGCCAAAAAGGACACGCTACGATCCATGCGTTCGCGCACTTCAGCGGTTAATTCAACCGGTTGTTTCAAAGCCTCCAAGGCTTCTTGCAAGGTATAAAATGATTTCATGAATTGTCTGTTAATTGCCTCCTACGGCAGTAATGATTTGAATGGCTCCGTCTACACTGCAGTGAGATTGTTCCCCACTAACCAAATTTTTCAAAGCCACTTGATTGGCTTGCATTTCTTCATTGCCGATGATAACTGCAAAACCCATTTTTTTATCGTTGGCATAATCCAACTGTTTTTTCAATTTGGGTGTACCGGGGTATAATTCTACCACGGGTAAGCGCGCGCGGAGCGCGCGCGCAACACCGCTGCTGAACAACAAACAAGCCTCGTCCATCGCACAAACTAGTGTTGCTTGAGGATTCACCCCAACGCCCGCAAACAAACCCGCAGCTTCCATTGTATCGTAAATACGATCCAACCCAAAACTCACACCTACACCCGAAACATCCTTCAAACCAAATACCCCCGTCAAATTATCGTACCTACCACCCCCACCGATGCTTCCCAAACGAAAATCTGCCGGCAAACGGACATCACAGCCTTCTACCTCAAACACCGCTCCTGTATAATAACTCAGTCCGCGAGCCAACGTGAAATCCAATGCCAAATTATCACTGTGAGCCACCAATTTCAATATCGTACGCAATTCATTCAACGCCTTGGTCAACGCATCGCCCTGCATAAATTCCGTAGACGCTGCCAAAGCCAATTTCGCTTCGTTGCCATCCACCGACTTGCTCTTCCATAACCAATCCCAAGCCCCCAAGGCCTTCTCCAAGCCCCGCTCCTGCAACTCTTTCGCCACTCCCTCATATCCAATTTTATCGGCCTTATCGATCACAATCATAAAAGTATTCCAATCCTCACGATTGCCCAATACCCCCATAAACGCATCCAAAACACCCCGGTGGTTGATTCTAATCTTCACACCCAGCCCCAATCGCTCAAACACGGCCTGATACATCTCTACCAACTCCGCTTCCGACACCACCGAATTGGCCCCCACCACATCAATATCGCACTGCCAAAATTCACGATACCTACCCTTCTGAGGTCGGTCAGCACGCCAAACCGGCTGCATTTGATAACGCTTAAATGGAAAGGAAATGTCGTTGCGATTCATCACCACAAACCGCGCCAATGGCACCGTCAAATCATACCGCAGTCCGCGATCAGAAATATGTGGGGTGAGCGATTTCACATCCTTGCTGTGCAACACATCCTCGCCAACCTTCGACAAATAATCACCTGAATTCAGCACCTTGAACAACAATTGATCTCCCTCATTGCCATACTTACCTTGCAACGTTTTCAAATTCTCCAACGATGGCGTTTCCAAAGCCCCAAAACCGTGCGATACAAAGACCGATTCCATGATCGACAAAATATACTTCCGACGCTGCATCACCATCGGAGAAAAATCGCGGGTACCGGACGGCAAACTGGGCTTTTCCATGTTGCGAAGTTAACACCCAACCGGCAAAGGGATAAATCTGTTGCGAATTTTGCAAAAATTCAACTGCGTTTGGCACCAAATTTGGAATACTTTTGCCACGATGAAAAAACACATAACCTCTCTTTTGTTTGCGTTGGTGGCTTTGACCCCCGCTATTTTTGGTCAAGACGGCAACCAAGAAGCCCCTTCGGTTCAAGTAAAAGACATCGACGGAGCACCCATCAACTTCAATAGCACCGTTGAAAAAGGCAAAATCACCGTGGTTTCTTTCTGGGCAACATGGTGCGGACCCTGCATCAAAGAATTACAAGCCATCGATGAACTTTATGCCGACTGGCAGTCTAAATACAATGTGAAACTCGTTGCCGTTAGCATCGATGATGCCCGTAACAGCAGAAAAGTAAAACCAAAAGTATTGGCTGAAAACTGGCAATATCAAATCATCCTTGATGAAAACATGGATTTGGCCAGGGCGATGAACGTAAATAACCCGCCCATGACTTTCGTGTTCGACAAAAACGGCAAATTGGTTTATTCACACCAAGGTTATACCCCCGGTGCAGAATCAGAACTCGAAGCCCACATCGCAGAGTTGGCCAAGTAATAGAAATTCCTAC
>JAHEMG010000156.1 GCA_024643755.1 Flavobacteriales bacterium
TTGATTGTTTTTCATTGTATGTTGGGGTTAAAATATTGAAGTTCTAATTGTACCGATTCCCATTCGTGAACGGTTTGATAATAATCGATTTGGGTTTGCATCGCATCGCGCAAATACACCCCATATGCGAGTCCTGAAATTTCTCCTTGATCTCGACGTAAACTCAGCAGTCGGAGTTGCTCATTGGCTGCAGGCAACAAAACGTCTTTGTACTGCTGCATTTGCTCATCCCAAAATGCCAAAGCCATTTTCAATTGCTCATAACGCAACTGGGCTTGCTCATCAACAAATTGTTCGGCAAATGTTGCGGCCTGATAATCCATCTTTAATCCTGCGGCCTTTCGGCGATATCCTCCACCCACAACAGGCACCCTCAAACCTAACTGATATTGCGAAAATTGCAGCTCACGACCAAAAAATTGATCTCCGGAAGGCAACTGCTGATAGCCCTGAAAACTCTGCTGAACCCAACCCACCTGAAGATACGGCAAACGCTGCGCCCGAGCCAATTGCCATGCTTGATAACTCATTTCCACATTTGCGTGGGCCAATCCCTTTGCAGGAAGATCCGACAAATTCAACGCACCAAAATTGCTCAACAACGATGGAGATTGTCCTTCGGCGCCCGAAACCGCCACCAACGGATACACTTTTGCGCCCAATCCTGTCCAAGCGCCCAACTCCAGCGCATCAGACTCATATAGCTGCAACAGTTGTCTATAGCGCATATGGATATCGGCCGCCACCTTTTTTGCATCGTTCACTTCTAAGGCATCTGCATCGCCCTGCTTCAATCGCAATTCGATTTTACCAAGGTTCAGCACCGCCATAGAATCCAGGTTGCGCCATAAGCCAAACTGCTCTCGCGTGTGTTGTAAATGATGGTACAACATGGCCACAGACTGTTTAATTTCCAGTTCCTTCATCCCATAGCGATACCGCATCGCCTCGGACATCGACTTCCGAATTCGATATTCAGCGCGATAGTATTGTGGCATGGCGATGGCTTGCGACACCCCCACTTTCTGGTCCTGATACCACGAATTCACCTGTCCGCGTTCCATCGAAATCGACAATGGCTCCAACGACAATTTACTGAGGGCTTGTTGCTCGGCGGAAGCGGTCAAGTATCGATATTGACGCAGTTGCTTGTTGTGCTGAACAGCGCTATCCAAAGCTTGTTCTAGGGTGAGCCAACGGGGCGATGTTGGGCTGGTTTGGGCGTGCGCCGACGTCCCCCAAAGGCCTAAAGTCATTAACAATAGCGTTACCATGGTTTTTGTATGGGTGAATTTGAATTTTCGTTTTTCCAGGGCGATGTACAAGGTGGGCAACAACAGCAGGGTTAGCAAAGTGGCCGTTATCAATCCACCAATCACCACCGTTGCCAGCGGCTTTTGTACTTCAGCACCCGCACCATGACTGAGGGCCATCGGCATAAAACCCAATGCAGCCACCAAAGCCGTCATCAACACGGGCCGCAAACGGGTCAGGGTACTGTGAACCACTTGTTGTTTTAGTTCATCGAAGGTACTGGGTAATGGGTGTCTCCGAAACTCTGCCAGCAACACGATGCCATTGAGTACAGCTACCCCAAACAAGGCAATCATCCCAATACCCGCACTGATAGAGAAAGGCATATCGCGAAGTAGCAACCCCCAGATACCACCGATGAGCGACAATGGGATCGCTGAGAAAATGATCAAACTATATTGCACTGAACGGAAGGCAAAATACAACAACATCCAAATGAGCAACAATGCCACCGGAATGGCAATGGCCAATCGTGATTTAGCACTTTGCAGGTTCTCAAAACTACCTCCATAATGCAGGGAATAGCCAGCAGGCAATCGCATTTGTTGGTTGACTTTCAGTTGCAGGGCTTCTACCACGGTCTGAACATCTGCGCCGCGTACATTGAATCCCACCGTGATCCGTCGTTGCGCATTCTCGCGTTGGATTTGGTTGGGACCATCGATCAATGAAACGGTGGCGAGTTCTTTTAGGGGTAAAATTTGGCCCGATTCTGTTTTGATGGGTAATTCACTCACATCTTCGAGATTGCTGCGATTTTTGGCATCCAAACGAACGACCAAATCAAAGCGTTTTTCATCTTCGTAAATTTGTCCCGCCGTAGCGCCAGCGAAGGCGGTTTCCAGGGCCTGATTCAGGGTTTCGGTTCTGATTCCATGGAGCGCCATCTTGCTGCGATTATATTTCACCACCACTTGGGGCTGACCGCCAACCTGCTCTACATAAATATCTTTGGCGCCTTCAACCTTTGAAGCAATTGCTCCCAGTTGCAGGGCCATTTTTGCCAGAGAATCCATGTTTGCACCGTATATCTTGCATACTACATCTTGTTTTGCACCGGTCATCAATTCATTAAATCGCATTTGAACTGGAAATTGAAATCCTACGGTTAATCCGGGAACCTCTTCCAGCGCGGCACTCATTTTTTCTGCCAAGGCCTCGAAGGTTTCGGCACTCTGCCAATCGGACTTGTCTTTCAGAATCACCATCATATCACTCGCTTCCATTGGCATGGGATCGGTGGGAATTTCCCCGTTGCCAATTTTGGTCACCACTTTTTCCACTTCAGGAAATCGGTCCAACAAAATTTTTGCTGCTTGTTGCGTGTAATCGATGGAGGCCTTCACTGAACTGCCTGTCATGATGCGCGTTTCAACGGCAAAATCGCCTTCTTCCAACTCCGGAATAAACTCCCCACCAATGGTTGAAAATGCCACCAATGAAATCAACAGCAATCCCGCGGAAGACAACACAACCCATCGCCATTTATTCACCGCCCACAGCAACAAAGGTTCAAACGCCTTTTCAATTTTCTTCACGATGGCTTCGCTGCGCTCCTGTCCTTTACTCGGATGCTGCGGCAAGAAATAACTGCACATCATGGGGATATACGTCAACGACAATATAAAAGCGCCCACCAATGCAAACGCCACAGTTTGAGCCATGGGTTTAAACATTTTTCCTTCAATCCCTTCCAAAGAGAAAATGGGCAAATACACCACCAAAATAATGAGCTGACCAAACACGGCGGAATTCATCATCCTACCCGCATTTTGCACCACCACCTGATCTCGATCCTTCATCACAGCGCCTTGGTGGTCTTTTTTCCAAAGTTGATGCAATATGGCCTCTACGATAATCACAGCACCATCGATAATGAGTCCGAAATCCAAGGCCCCCAAGCTCATCAAATTGCCGCTAACCCCAAACAGATTCATCATAATGATGGCAAACAACAT
>JAHEMG010000161.1 GCA_024643755.1 Flavobacteriales bacterium
GCCAGTATATCGAACTGGAAAGTGGGAAAAAACGTGTTGGCCTTTGCCGCGAAATACACCACCTTCACAGCGTATGACACCTTGTACTTTACCGTAAACCCCACGGTGGTGCAGGCCGCATTGCCATCGGGCATGGAACAAGGGGTCAACTATTTGGATGATTCAACGGTGCTTTTGGCCTTCTATGCGCCATACAAAAACTATGTTTACGTGATCGGCGACTTCAACAATTGGGGTACCGATACGGCGTATTTTATGAACTTTTCGTCGAGCAACAACATTTGGTGGAAGCGGATTGGCGGACTGAAAAAGGGTGTGGAATATGGCTTTCAATATTGGATCGATGGGAAAGTGCGCGTGGCGGATCCTTTTGCTACGTTGCTGTTGAGTGAGTGGGACGATGCCTATATCCCGGCGGCGAATTACCCCAAGTTGAAGCTCTATCCCAAAAACAAAACCCAGGGCTGGGTGGGTGTATTGCAAACGGCGCAAACCCCTTACGGCTGGAGCAAAGTGAATTTTCAACGTCCCGATAAAGACCGCTTGGTGATTTACGAGTGTTTAACCCGCGATTTTACGAAGGCACAAACGTTCAAAGCCATTCAAGATACCCTGCCTTACTTGAAGCGATTGGGGATTACTGCCCTGCAATTGATGCCGGTATGTGAATTTGAAGGCAACCTCAGTTGGGGCTATAACACCGCAAGTCACATGGCTATCGACAAGTACTATGGCACACGCGACGCCCTAAAATCTCTGGTGGATGCGTGTCACCAAAATGGCATCGCTGTGATTTTGGATGTGGTTTATAACCATGCTTTTGGCAGTGCATCTGTAACGAACATGTACTGGGATGGCGCCACGGGCAAACCCGCCGGCAACAGTCCTTATTTGAACGTGGACGCCAAACACCCTTACAATGTGGGCTATGATTTCAATCACGAATCGCCCGCAACCAAATACTACACCAAACGCACCTTGAAATATTTGCTCGAAGAATTCCATGTGGATGGGTTTCGTTTCGATTTGAGTAAGGGCATGACGCAAACCAATTCGGGTACGGATGCCGGTAAAATGAGTGCGTATGATCAGAGCAGGATTGATATTCTGAGCGATTACAATAACACCATACAAGCCACATCGCCCGGTGCCTATACCATTTTGGAGCATTTCGCTGATAACAGTGAAGAGCAGGTTTTGCAAGCCAAGGGCATGATGTTGTGGGGCAATGGCAATTACAACGTGAACGAGGCAATGATGGGCTTCAGTAGCAACGATTTTGGCTGGGCGATTGACGCGAGCAAGCGGGGTTGGAGCAACCGACATTTGATTGGTTATGCGGTAAGTCACGACGAAGAACGAATGGCCTACAAAGCGAAGACTTTTGGCAATGCGGTGGCGGGTTACAGCATTAAAACATCGCCCGTGTATGTGCCTCGGGTGGCGATGGCGTATGGATTTTTGTTGACGACGCCCGGACCGAAAATGATTTGGCAATTTGATGAGTTGGCGTATGATTACAGCATCAATACGTGCGAAGACGGGGTTACGGTGCAAGATGCTTGTAGGTTGGCGAACAAACCCGTGCGTTGGGATTATTGGACGGCCGATGCGGCGCGAAGGAAAACCTATTACAAAATTGCAGCTATCAACCATTTGAAGGCCACGCAATTGGGTGTTGCCAAGCCAACGACATACTTTTTCAATAGCGGTGGATTTTTCAAAAAGTTGAACCTCAATCATGTGGATTTGAACACAGTGTTGATCGGAAATTTTGATGCATCAAGCGGCTCGAGTTCGGTGACCTTCCCGCATACGGGTTGGTGGTACGATTACATGAGCGGTGATAGTTTGCAGGTGACAGGTGCAAGTCAGGCCATCACATTGGCAGCGGGCGATTGGAAGGTGTATTTGGATAAGAAGGTAAGCAATCCATATTTGTCGCAGTGGAAAGCCATGGCATCGGTGAAGGATGATTTGCGCGTGAATCGTTGCGAGGTGATGCCCAACCCAGCGCAGGGCAGTTTCGAAGTGAAGTTGACCGGTGGTTCTGGGGTGGAGCGCGGACAGATTACAGTGATGGACATGGCCGGCAGAACGGTGTACGAGGGTGTTTGGAACGTGGGAGATCGCATAGTAACAACCCAATGGCAAGCGGGCAATTATTGGTTGCTGTTGAACACTTCGTGCGGCATTTTCCGCAGTCATTTGGTGGTAGAATAAGTATATTCGCGACCGCGGATGCTGTTCAACTCAGTCATATATTGGTTTTTCCTGCCTTTGGTATGGCTCACTTATTTTGTGTTGCCGGCTAAGCAACGATGGATTTGGCTGTTGCTGGCAAGTTATTTCTTTTACGGGTATTGGAAGGTTGAGTTCGCGGGGTTGATGATGCTCACATCGGTAATTGACTGGTGGTGTGGGATGCGTGTAGAGCAGGATGGATCGCTGGGTTGGCGGAAATTTTGGCTGTGGTTTAGCATCGGTAGCAACCTCACCATGTTGTTTATGTTCAAGTACTTGGACTTTGCCTTGGGCGATTCGGCTATGGTGCGATGGATGAGCGATCACAACGCAACGGCGTGGATTGTTGAGTTAGGGAAATACACGATTCCGGCGGGGATTTCATTTTATACGTTTCAGAGTATCAGCTATGTGGTGGATGTGTATCGCGGACAGGAGAAAGCGGAGCACAATTTGCCCAAATTCATGCTGTATGTATCGTTCTTTCCGCAGTTGGTTGCCGGTCCGATCGAGCGTTTTGGCAAGCTGCATTCGCAGTTGTTTTCTGATTACATGCCCAAGTGGGAGGATGTGCGCAATGGGGCGAGACTGTTGATTTATGGGTTGTTTTTAAAGGTGGCTGTGGCCGATAATTTGGCTTCGGTGGTGGATGCGTTTTACGCGGATCATACGGCTTACACGCAGGCGGAGGCTTGGCTTGCGACCTTCTATTTTACGTTTCAGGTGTATACCGATTTCTTTGGGTATTCGTTGTTGGCACAGGGCAGTGCGTTGTTGTTTGGGATTCATTTGATGGACAATTTCAACAAGCCGTTTATTGCCAAGAGCATTCCTGAATTTTGGCAACGATGGCATATTTCGTTGAGTACTTGGTTTAGGGACTACATTTTTATCCCGGTGGGGGGTAACAAGAGGGGTCCTTGGGTATTGGCGTTGGCGGCGATGCTGGTGTTTTTTACCAGTGGGTTGTGGCATGGGGCCAATGGGACGATGATTGCGTTTGGGGT
>JAHEMG010000169.1 GCA_024643755.1 Flavobacteriales bacterium
ATCCTGAAAAAGGCAGCCAAAGACTCTGCGAATACCGCAAATGCTCATTGATTCCTTTCATCGGGTACACGATTATCTGCGAATTTCGCTAACCGATAATTGCAATTTGCGATGTACGTATTGCATGCCCGAGGAAGAATACGATTTTACGCCGGCCAGTCGACTCATGCAGGTAGACGAGGTAGTGGCTATTGCGGCAGCTTTTGTGGATGCGGGGGTGCGGAAAATTCGGTTAACGGGTGGCGAACCTTTGGTGCGTAAGGATGCTGGAGAAATTATTGAAAAGTTGAGTCGTTTGGGGGTTGAGTTAACCATGACAACCAACGCAACGCGGGTGCATGAATTTATTGATTTGATGTGGTTGGCTGGGATTCGCAAGATTAATGTGAGTTTGGATACCCTAAACCGAGATACTTTTTTGTTTTTGACCAAGCGCGATTTGTTTGGTCGGGTAAGGCAAAACATTGATTTGCTCCTAGAGAAGGGCTTTCAAGTGAAAGTGAATGCAGTGGTGATGAAAGGGGTAAACGAGTCGGAGATTTTGGATTTTGTGCGATGGAGTTTTGAACAACCGGTCGACGTCAGATTCATTGAGTTTATGCCGTTTGAGGGCAATTGCTGGGAGCAGGAGAAGGTGGTGACATGGCAACAGATGTTGGAGGTGATTCGCACCGCGTATGGTGCAGGCATTGAACCGTTGCCCCGCAAGCCACATGAAACGGTGAAACAGTATCGGGTGCTCGGCGCAAAAGGTACGTTCGCAGTGATTAGTACCATGAGTGCACCCTTTTGCGGAGATTGCAATCGGATGCGATTGACGGCTGATGGGAAGATGAAAAACTGTTTGTTCAGCAAAGGCGAAACAGATTTGTTGCAGGCACTTCGGAGCGGACAGGCACTGCAGCCATTGATTCAAGAGAATGTGCGTGAAAAGGCGATGGCGTTGGGCGGACAGTTTGCAGGTGATTTGGAGCAGATCGATGCCACAAGTATTGTGAATCGCAGCATGATCACCATTGGTGGATAGGGTTTATCTTGCGAAACGAAAATGGCGACCTGGGTGTTGTTGTTTTGATGACAAATAATCATGATTACTGTTGATGAGGCCAAGGAATTGATTCATTCTGTGGTAAAGCCACTGGATACTGAGCGATTGATGCTGGGCGATGCCTTAGGTCGTGTTTTGGCGGAGGATGTAGTCTCGTCGATCAATATGCCGGGATTCTGTCAGAGTGCGATGGATGGCTACGCATTTTCGTGGGCAGGTTTTCAGCAGTTTGGGACATTGGAAATCGTTGGGATAGTGGCCGCTGGGGCGGCCGAGGCAGGGCCGAGACCCGCCCCCAATCAGGCCGTGAGGATATTTACGGGTGCGCCGGTTCCAGAAGGGTTTGATACCGTGGTGATGCAAGAAAAGGTACGGGTTGAAAACAACCAGTTGCATGTTGAGGATGCGGCGTTGGTGCAGGGCAGAAATGTGCGACAGATAGGCAGTGAGATTGCCAAAGGCACTGTGGCTATGCTGAAAGGTACCCGCCTTACGCCTGCTGCAGTGGGTTTTTTGGCGAGTTTGGGCTTTACCGAGGTAACGGTGTTGGCATCGCCCAAAATTGTGTTGATTGTTACCGGCGATGAGTTACAGTCCCCTGGAAAATCGTTGGGTTACGGACAAGTCTATGAGTCGAATTCGCAATTGTTGCAATCGGCTTTGACTTGGTTGCGATTTTCGCAAGTGAAAATTGTGTATGCGAAAGATGATTTATTGGCATTGACGTCGGTGTTGACCGATGCGTTAAATGCTGCAGATTTGGTTTTATTGACGGGTGGTGTGAGTGTTGGGGATTATGATTTTGTGCCTAAAGCGGCCGCGGATGCGGGGGTTAAAACAGTCTTTCACAAAATCAAACAAAAACCTGGAAAGCCCTTGTTTTTTGGTGCGTATAGCAAAGAAGTGGCAGGTGCATCTCCCTCAGAAACCTATGTGTTTGGACTGCCTGGGAATCCGGGTTCAGTGCTTACTTGTTTCTATCAGTACGTGACGATCGCCCTTGAAAATCTCACCGGCAATCAACCCTTGTGTGAGGTGGGATGGGCAAAATTGGAACATGACTACAGTAAAACTGCGGGGTTGACTCATTTTTTGAAAGCACAAACAGCATGGAATCATGAGAAACAGAATATGCAAGTTGCTGTATTGGGGGCACAGGAATCATTTCGATTGAGTTCCTTTGCCAGGGCCAATGCATTGATTGAAGTACCTGCAGCGGTTACTGCGCTGAATAGGGGTGATATGGTGAAGATTTATCGCATCGAATAACGGCATGAAAGTTAATTTCGTTTTTGTATGCTGATACCTTGGATACCATTGTTTTTTGCTGTGGCGTTTTTGTACGCAGCGGTTGGTCATGGCGGTGCTAGCGGATATTTGGCTTTGCTGGCGATTTTGTCAATGACAGCAGCGCACATGAAGCCCGTGGCTTTGATATTGAACTTGGTGGTTAGCGGAATCGCATTTGTGCAGTTTTACCGCCAAAAGCACTTTGTGTGGCGGTTGTTTTTGCCCATTGCTGTGTTGTCGATCCCGATGGCTTTTTGGGGTGGATTGACGCCGTTGAAGGAGGCGATGTACCTGAAATCATTGGGCGTTTTTTTGTTGTTGTCGGTGGTGCTAATGCATGTAAAAAAATCTGACATGCAAGCAAATGCATCGGTTGAGAATATTCAAGGAATGTTGGGTCCACAACGCATCGTGTTCGCGGCCTTTTTGGGAGGTGTTATTGGGTATTTGTCGGGCTTGCTGGGAATTGGCGGTGGGATCTTGTTATCCCCCATTTTGCTCTTGTTGGGGTGGACACAACAGAAGCAAACGGCGGCTTTGGGTGCAGCGTTTATTTTTGTGAATTCTACATCGGGATTGTTTGGTTCAATTCAACAGCATCCGCTTTGGGAATCTTCGGTTACAATGGCGAACTTCACAAACAACGCCGCTAGTTTGGATGGGTATTGGATCGTTGTTTTGATGGCCGTAGGCACCTTGTTGTTGCCGGTCATCGTGGGAGGGGCATTGGGTTCGTGGTACGGGGCGAAAAAATTCAATCAGCAGACGATGAAGTACATTTTGTCTGTGGTATTGTTGATCGCGGCAATCAAATTACTTTTGTGAGGATGCAAGTGACTGTGTTGTTTTTTGGGAGTCTCACGGAGGCAGTGCCAGCGAACAGTTT
>JAHEMG010000176.1 GCA_024643755.1 Flavobacteriales bacterium
ATGAACATGCATGACTTCACTACCCTACTGGCTTACTATGTCAACCTAGCCATTGGATTGGATTTTGACAGCTACGGAGAATTGGCCGGTAGTCCCTACTTCGCCAAAGCCCAAGCCATCGTCTCAATGATGACCAACAAACCCGGGTGGAACCAATCGGATGGGAAGGGCATTCGCAATCGATTCTATTTGGCAGAGAACCTGAACAATCCCCGTTTCAAAGAATTGCGGTTGCTGAATTATAATTACCACAGGAAAGGGATGGATAAATTCGCCGAAAATCCAGAACAAGCGAGAAAAAACATCACCGAAATCCTCAAATCGCTCAAAGAATCGCAGGCTCTGTTCCAAAACAGTCTGTTGCAGAAAACCTTTTTCTCAACCAAATGGCCAGAACTGGTGGAAATATACAAGGGCGCCACAGTCCCAGAAAAAACGGCGATGGCCAAATTTCTGTCCGACATGGACCCTACCAACAGCCAGCGTTACGAAAAGATCAAAGCATGATTTGGACTGGCCTGGATATCGCCACGGCAGTTACCGAAGCACTGGCCAAACGGCCTTCATCACAATCCATTTATTTTCTCTGTAGCACCGATACTGAGTCGTTGTGTCATGAACTGATCCACACAGCAGAATTGGGCGTTGATCCCAAACACATATTCACAGTTCCCAATGGCGAGATTGCGAAGAACCTGCATACAGCAGAAACCATTTTTCAATGGCTTCAAGGATCCGGGGCGATGCGCAACGCACTGTTAATCAATGTAGGTGGTGGTGCACTATGCGATGTGGGAGGATTTTGTGCCGCAACCTATATGCGGGGAATCACCTATTGGAACATACCCACAACATTGTTGGCCATGGTAGATGCATCCGTGGGAGGTAAAAATGGAATCAATTTAGGTCATCACAAAAATTATATCGGCACCTTCCAACAACCAGAACGTGTTTTTGTATCGCCCCATTGGCTCAATACCCTTCCCCACACTGAACTTCTGAGTGGGTGGGCGGAGGTCATCAAACACGGCGTACTGTCGGGCGGCAAACAGTTTCAACAAATCCTAAAACCAATCCCAGCGGTTACCGATCATCAAACTTGGTCGGGCATACTAACTTGGAACATCAAAGTCAAATCGCGCATTGTAGAAGCTGACTTCACGGAACAAGGTGAACGTAAATTGCTGAATTTGGGACATACCATTGGACATGCATTAGAATCCTGGAGTCATGACCAGCAATCTCCTATCGCTCATGGAAATGCGGTAGCGTGGGGTTTGGTCCTTGAAACAGCGCTTGCATGTACTTGCGCTGAAGCCCCGCAAGAAACAGAAGCCCTTTACCAATCCCTCAAACAATTGGTACAATCACTGTATCCTCCTATAAAATATGGGAATATGGATATCCCATCACTCATGGAATACATTCGAGCCGACAAAAAAAACCAAGACGAATCCCTCCTATTTTCATTAGCCTTTACCCCGGGAAATTGCAAATACAACTGCGAAATATCTGCAGAAACCGTGGTTCAAATACTGCAAGACCATGTCGATGATGGCCATTGATCTACCGCTGAGTAAAAGCGTTGTTAACCGGGTGCTAATCGCCATGGCTGCTCAAGGAAAATTGACTCAGTGGTTGTTGCAAAACCCATCTGTCGTTTCCAATGGATGTCGCGACACCCGCCTATTGGTTGACGCGCTGCAGGGACTAGCATCGGGCATGAGCGAATTTGATTTTCAAGACGCTGGCACCCCATGTCGTTTATTTACTTCTTATGCAGCAGTTTGTGCTCAAAAACCGGTCACCATTTCGGGAAATATCAGCTTGAATAACCGCAGTATTTTGCCTTTGATGGATGCCCTGGTTGCGATGGGCGCCGAAGTTGAATTTTTAGAAAAGCCCGGCCATACCCCATTCACGATTAAATCTGGGATAAAAAACTGGCACGATACGGAGATCAACACTTCGGTGAGCTCGCAGTATGCCAGTGCGTTGATGTTGATGGCACCACTTTTTGCAGGACAAAAACGCATCAAACTCCAAGACAATACGCACTCACAAACCTACATCGATCTTACATTGCACGTGCTGGAACAAATGGGCATCGAATTGAAAGTAGAAACAGGTACTGAAGGCAAAAACATCACCATTCTGGGCAGTTATACAGCCATATCAACACCGCTCGGCGAACGTATGGTCATGGAAGCGGATTGGAGTGCGTCGGCATTTTTTTACCCTTTGTTGCTGGGGATGGGTGAATCCAAGACATTATTTCTGGAAGGACTTTCGTTAAGCAGTGTGCAGGGCGATGCAGCGATGGCAGCATTGGGAAAGTGGTTGGGCATCGAAACAGAAACCCATGTTGATGGTGTGATACTTCGCAGCAGTGTGCATCTGAAAAACCCATCGGAATCAGAAAAATCAGCCGATAAAACACCACCCAATGTGGACCTCAAAAACAATCCTGATCTAGTGCCCGCCTTCGTGGTTGGATGCTGTATCCTAAAGCAATCGCTGTTGTTAGAAGGCATTCACAATTTACGATACAAAGAATGTGACCGTATTGCCGCATTGCAGGAAAACTTGGCCTATTTAGATTGTACGTTAGAACCCATGGGCGATGAAAAAGACGATCGATGGCTACTGGATACATCGAACAGAAATTTCCCAAGTCAGATGCATGTAGAAACACGGCACGACCATCGCATCGCCATGGCATTTTCGACATTAAAGCCCTGGATTCAGGAACTCACGTTTTCAGACCGTGACTGTGTAGAAAAATCCTTTCCCAACTATTGGGAGCAATGGAAGAAGTGTACCTTTGAATAAGTAAATAAAAAGCGATATGAATACGCAAAATCCCACCGACAATTCATCAAACACAGATACCGCAAAAAAGGGCAATAACAACCGTAGAACTTGGATTCTTGCTTTGTTGGCCATGGTTTGCACGGTAATATCCTTCATTTATCGTTATCAAAGTGGTGCAGCAGATCCCGCTGAAAGTATCGCTAAGCTAGAATCTTCTCAAACGGAGTTTCCCTATTCCCTCGACGATGTGAATCAGGTTTTAGACTACCAGCTCAAAGGTTGGAACGAAGGGAACATCGACCAATTTATGGAAGGGTATATCAAGGATTCCAGCGTGCGATTCATTACGGATAAAAAAGTAAAAACGAGCTGGCAAGA
>JAHEMG010000039.1 GCA_024643755.1 Flavobacteriales bacterium
TAGTTAGAGTTGGCGAAACTCATTGAGTTGTTCGACCAACGATTTGAAGAAGAGCGTGGGTTTGGTGCAGAAGTACCGTTCAACACCTGGTCGTTGGTATTGTGTACTGAGTTGTAGCGCAAGCTGAATTTGTGCTTAGCAGAGATGTTCCAGTCTACACGGGCCAAGAATTTCTGGTTGGCAGTGTTGAAGTTGCCTAAGTTTTCGTAGTCGCCGGTTTCGTAGTTGTATTTTTCCTTCAAGTGGGTGCGAACCAAATCCAGGTCGCTGGCCAAGGTGCGCGACAAGTTAGGATCTGCAGCGTTTTGACCGGTTCCAGGACGAGAAGCGATCCACTGAAGGCCTGGGATTGAGGTTTTCTCATTTTCGTAGTTTACGAAGTAGAAGATTTTGTCTTTCACCAAGGCGCCGCCCAAACGGAAACCATAGATATTGGAAGAGGTCTTCTTTTGTTCGCCCAAATCAAAGGTGTCGACTTTGGTACCGTTGAATTTTTCATTGCGCATCAAAGTATAAACTGAGGCAGTTGTGGTGTTTGATCCACTCTTGGTGATGGCGTTGATACCGGCACCGGTGAAGTTTGATTGACGAACATCGAAGGGAGAGATGTTTACCTGAACGGCTTCAATCGCATCGAGAGAAATTGGCTGAGCATCGCCACCGGGCAAGTTTTTATCGCTCAAACCAAAGTTGTTGTTGAAGTTGGCTCCATCGATGGTGATGTTGTTGAAACGACCGTCGCGACCGTTGAAGCTGCTGCCGCTACCGGCTTGAGGAGTCAAACGGGTGAAGTCGTTGATAGAACGAGAAATGGTAGGCAATGTGTTCAAGGTACGACTGTTGATGTTCAAGTTGCTACCGGTTTTGGTGGCATTCCGAGAAACACTCACAACCACACCGCCAATTTTCTCAGTGGTGAAGTCTGCGTCGAGTTTGAAGTTTTCTCCCAAAGTCAAAAACACGTCGGTGAAGACGATGTCTTTCATGCCGGGGGCTGAAATGGTGATGGTGTAAGGACCACCTGCATTCAAGTTAGAGATGTCGTACACCCCTCCTGAACGGGAGTTGGCGGTGTACATTGCGTTGGTGGTTGTCAGGACCGCCTTGATGGTGGCGTTCTCAACAGCCGCGTTTCCGTTGGTAACAACACCGCTCAAGTAAGCTGTGGTTACCTGGGCCAAAGCACTACCTGTTAAAAGGATAGCGCCAAGGGCAAGTGTGAGTAATTTTTTTAAGTTCATGGTATAATTTAACTGCGAAATAAAGAAATGGTTGTTTATCCTTTATTAATGAATTATTAACAAAGTTCTTTTTGTTGAATTTACTTCATTTTATTGTTCATCAACATTTGAGCCCATTTGTAGAGGATAAATCCAAACAGAAATACAGACCAAAATGGAATAGGGAAGGTGATCGCGAGCAGGTTGATTTCTTTTCTACTCAGTGGGGGTAATGCCGCCGGCCAGGGGATGTTTATTCTTTTTGGCATTGACCTCAATTGATTCAAAGAAATGTTGATGATATTAGTAATTTGGGTCAATTGTTTCAAAAAATCATTAAGAATCTTGATTGATTGTGGTGGGTATGTAACAATTCCTTGAATTGTCAGAAACAATGTTGTCACAGTTGCCGGGTTACTTTGTGTAATGCGTATCTCAATCATTGGAATATTGGCTTGTTCATTGTTCGCCGAATCGTTGTACGGGCAAGTTCGTTATGAAGTACCAGGCAAATTTGACTTTGCCAAGATTGATCTCAGTGGAAAATCAATTTTGCCGAGTGGACGCATTGTTGCCCCTGCTGGGGAACTCAAAATGATTACGCGAGCGCCTTATGGATTAGCAATTAGTCAGGACGGCAGAAACGCGGTTGTGTTGCACAACAATGCCATATCTGTGGTGGATTTGCAGGCCAGTGAAATGCAGGTTTCGCGCTATCCATCATACGATGGTAATAACAAAGACATCATCAAGGGGGCATCATTTATCGGCGCATGTTTCTCCAGTGATAATAAACGGGTGTTTTTGAGCGGAGGAGATAAAGGGAAGGTCTGGGTATTTGATGTAGAGGCGAGGCATTTGGTGGATAGTTTTGATTTGAACTTGGCGCATCCTGAATCGAATAATGAGGCCTTTGCCACGGATTTGGTTTTGGATGAGGTGAATGATGATTTATGGGTGTTGGACCGCGCGTGGTTTCAGTTGCATAGATTTTCATTGAAAACGCATCAAATCAAGGCGAGTATTCCAACCGGTCGCATTCCATTTGGTATCGCCATCGCCCCGAAACAGCACAAGGTTTTGTTGGCCAATGTGGGTATGTATGCTTATCCTGTGGTGCCTGGGGTCAATGAAAAAACGAAGGATTCGTTTTTGTTGCACTTCCCGCCGTATGGTGCTCACAGCAAAGAGTCACGTGAGGGCGTGGAGTTTGAGGGGCGATTTATCCCGGGTTTGGGTGATCCCAACAGCGATCAATCGATGAGTGTTTGGGTGGTAGATACCCGCACCAATGGTGTGATTGCGAAAGTGAAAACGGGTAAGTCCATCGGTTCTTTTTTGGAAGATGCGGAAATTGTTGGCGGTGCGCATCCTAATAGCATCGTATGCGATGAAAAATTCGCTTATATCTCACAAGCTGGGAGCGATGATATTGCGGTGATTGATTTAAAATCGAATCGTTTGAAAAGCACTTGGCCGATCAAAACGGGCACTTTTTTGGATGAATCTCGGGGGTATATGCCGTACGGTGTTGATCTGGATAAACAAACAAACCGTTTGTATGTGTCGCTGCTTGGTTTCAACTCGGTGGCTGTGTTGGATGCAAAATCAGGCAAGAATTTGGGTATGATTCCAGCCGGATGGGGTGCAACACGCGTTAAGTGTTTGCCGAATTCAGGCGCTGTTTTGATTACATCCGCTCGCGGATTGGGTGCAGGGCCTAACGGTGGACAAGGATTTGTAGCACCTCCACAAGGGACTTATATCGGCGATATTCAGTTGGGTAGTTTGCAACGCGTGAGTAAGCCATCGAATCAAGCATTGGCCATGGGCAGGCAACAAGTGTTGGATTATACTTACAAGACGTTGCCCGATACTGCGTCGATTTCTGCATGGCTAGGTCCCCAATCGCCCATCAAACACATAGTGTATATCACCAAGGAAAATCGCACATATGATGAGATCTTCGGTCAGCTAACCAACGGCAACGGTGATTCTAGCTTGAGTCGGTTCGGTGTGAACTGCGAATACACCATCAAGGGTCAGTTACAGATGATTCACAATGATCAATTGTGGGATTATGGTAGCGACACGTTGAGCGCCGCAGAAATTGAAGCGCGCATGAAGCACCTGAAAATCACGCCCAATCACCACAAATTGGCCAAGAGTTTTTCCTACAGCGATAATTTTTATTGCGACTCTGATGCGTCAATTCATGGTCATCATTGGATGATGGGCACTATACCCAATGAATATGTGGAGACCAATGCCGCCAATGAAGGAGATTTTAGGGTGCTTTCGCCGGCTCCCGGACGTAGAATGCCGAAAACCACCGGAGCCATGGATCCCGAAGATTACAACCAAATTGGTGGCTTGTGGGAGGCGGTACAGCGATCTGGAAAAACAATTTACAATTTTGGAGAAGCCAATGAATACCAAGGCGTGAGGGAAGATTGGTACGATACATTGAACGGAACAGGGATCGCGGTTGCCTTCCCAATGCCATCGGCCATCTATGCTCATACTTCAAGAAATTACGCGGGTTATAACACCAGCATCCCCGATCAATTTAGGGTGGAGCAATTTGAAACAGAATTTTCACAAAAATGGCTGTCTGGAGGAGAGGTTATGCCCAATTTGATTACCATTCAGTTGCCCAATGATCATACTTCCAAACCCCGTCCGGCTGATGGTTATCCATTCGTTCACAGTTATGTGGCTGATAACGATTTGGCCTTGGGTAGGATGTTGCATTTTTTATCGCACACCCCTTATTGGAAGAACATGTTGGTGATTGTAACCGAAGATGATCCGCAGGGCGGGGTAGACCACATTGATGCGCATCGCAGTATTTTGATGATGGCAGGTCCTTACGTAAAACGCAATTATATGTCTCACACGCACGCCAATTTTGGATCGATCATCAAATTGATTTATCAATCGATGGGTATACCAGGGGTGAATCATTTCGATATCACCGCCACCGATTTGTCTGATTATTTCACTACGGTACCGGATTTTACGCCTTACACTTTGGAGCCGAGCGATTTGCGCGTTTTTGATCCTGCAGTGGCCTTGAAGAAATACAATCGTACCATTCCGTGGCGCGAGATGAAGATGCCCGAAACCATGGACGATGAGAACCAACAAAGAAAAGACTTTTATGAAAATCACAAATAAACTGCTTGGAATTTTTCTGAGCTTGAATGGCATATTTTTTTGCTCGACAGCAGTGGCACAAATAGAGCTACCCAATGGGTGGCGATTAACTCCTTCGGGCGATCAATATTCGCTGGGTGATTTGCCGATGCATATGATCAGTGATCCTTCGAATCGCTATTTGATCATTGCCAATGCTGGACAAAGCGACCATTCACTGATGGTTTTTGATATGCAGCAAAAAGTGATGACAGACAGTTTGCCTGTGAAAGCCACTTTTTACGGACTGGCGTTTGATGGGCCATCCAATCAGTTGTTTTCTACTGGCGCCAATTTGAATGTGATTGGCAGATACCAGTTTTCTAATGGCAAATTGAAGTACATCGATTCTATTCATTTGGGGGAGCAATGGCCAGTGCGCATTTCACCTGCGGGATTGTTTGTGGATGAGAAACGTCGGTTGTTGTTCGTGGCCACGAAGGAGGATTCCAGTTTCTATCAAATTTCTTTGAATGATGTGAGTCAGCGTCAACAATGGAAATTGCCTTCAGCTGGGTATGGGGTAGTGGGCGATGGGGCAGATAGGGTTTTCGTGAGTCACTGGGGCGATGCCTCTGTGGGTGTGTTCAATGTAGCGCTTAATCGTTGGGAACCCAAAATAATGGTGGGCGATAATCCCAATGAGATGAAATACGATGCAAAAGGGAAGCGTTTGTTTGTGGCTTGCTCTGATGACAATTCGGTTCATGTGGTGCATTTGAAAAAAGGGCTCAAGGTAGAAAGATTGTCGGCCGGTTTGTTTGGTACCCAATTAACGGGTAGCGGCACCAACGCTTTGTGTTTGATGCAAAACAATCGAATTCTTTTGGCGGCGAATGCTGATAACAATGCACTTGCTGTGTTTGATGTGAAAACCCCCGGAAAATATAGCTTCAAAGGTTTCGTACCTACCGGATGGTATCCCACCCAAGTAGCGGTTTGGGGCGATCAAATCGTTGTGGCTAATGGAAAGGGCTTTGGTTCGATGGCCAATCCTCAGGGACCGAATCCCATGGAGAAACGCACAAAAACGGAGTATCAGAAAGGACAAAAAACGGCGTTGAAAGTACAATATATCGGGAGTTTATTTCGGGGTGGTTTGCAAATTATGGGGGTAGATCAAGTGATGAACGCCTCAATATTGGCAAAAAACACTGCTCAAGTCTATGCCAATTCGCCCTTCGCTACCGCTCAGGGCCGCACCCCGGAAGTACCCATTGGTAATCCCATTCCTAATCGTGTTGGCGACACATCGCCCATCAAACACGTTTTTTATATCATCAAAGAAAATCGTACCTACGACCAAGTATTGGCAGATTTGCCGGGCGGCGATGGTGATACCTCCCTGCTGTTGTTTGGCAGGAATATCACCCCCAATCAGCACAAACTTGCCGAGGAATTCGTGTTGCTCGACCATTTTTATGTGGATGCCGAGGTGAGTGCAGACGGACACAATTGGAGTACTGCGGCCTATGCCAATGATTATACCGAAAAAACTTGGCCTACCCATTACGGCGGAAGGGGTGGCGATTACGTGTATGAGGGACAATCAGCTGTGGCCCATCCCCAAAAAGGATTTCTCTGGGATCACGCCGCCAACGCTGGGGTATCGTTCAGAAGCTATGGCGAATTTGTGGACGATTATAAGCCCAACATCCCGGTGCTCAAAAATCAACATTGCAACTATTTTACCTCTTGGGATGAAAAGGTGCGCGATACGAGTCGTTTCGCCCAATGGCGCCGCGATTTCGATAGTTTGTTGGCCATCAACGCCTTACCTGCGCTGAATACCCTACGTTTTATCAATGACCATACCGAAGGGGTGAGGAAAGGCAGGCCTACGCCTTTTGCCCATGTGGCCGACAATGATTTGGCGGTGGGTTTGTTTATAGATTATTTGTCGAAATCGCCCATCTGGCAAGAAACAGTGGTTTTTATTCTCGAAGATGATGCACAGAATGGCGCGGATCACATCGATGCGCATCGCTCCACAGCCTATGTTGCTGGGGGTAGGGTGAAACGTGGATTTGTGGATCACACCAAATACAGCACGAGTTCGATGTTGCGTACTATGGAGTTGATTCTGGGTATGCCTCCGATGAGTCAGTACGATGCTGGCGCCGAGCCCATGTGGCGATGTTTTTCGGATACCGCGATTGCCACTGGATTTGATTTTGTGCCTGCGCAGGTGGATTTGAACCAAGTGAACGGCATTACGGATCCCAAATCAACGGCTTATTTGATGCGAATGAGTGAGCAACTCGATTTGTCTAAAGAGGATCGTGCCAACGAACAATTGATGAACGAAATATTGTGGAAATACGTGAAAGGTGAGCGAGCCAAATTGCCTACAATAAAACAGGCCCCATGGGTGAAAACTTTGGATGTTGATTGATGGTTGTTTAGAACGGGGATTGATGAAAAAACAACTTCTGGTGATATTCTTTGGGGGATGGCTTTTGGTGCAGCCCCTATTGGCTTTGTCGAATATTCGCATCGATTCTTCGACTGTTGTTGTTCAGGGCAGCATCGGGGCGATGAAAAAAGTGGCTGTTTTGGGCGATTCGCTTCGTGCAGAGAAACTGACTGAGGTTACGGTTGAGGCCACATTGCTGCGCGCAACGGCCTGGGAAAAG
The DNA here is from genome assembly GCA_024643755.1 of Flavobacteriales bacterium. Lineage (GTDB taxonomy): Bacteria > Bacteroidota > Bacteroidia > NS11-12g > UBA955 > UBA955. Next base: position 7,055 of record JAHEMG010000039.1, read on the forward strand.
CAACCTTATCGCACAGACCTAAAGAAAATAGGCGCTGCTTCGGGCAGCGAAACAAGAACTACCCCTGAGTGGCTGATGCATCAAACTGGGGTGATGGTACAAAAAACCAACCACGGCGGTGGCTCTCCAACGCTTCGCGGACTTCAGGGGAATCAAACGCTGATGCTGGTGGATGGGATTCGGTTGAACAATTCCATTTTTCGATATGGACCCAATCAGTACTTGAATACGGTGGATGCATTTGGCTTGGATCAAGTGGAGGTTTTGTTCGGCAATGGCGCAGTGCAATATGGCTCTGATGCGATGGGCGGTGTGATTGCTGCCAAGTTTCATGAGCCAACGGTGTCAAAAAATAATCAGTGGACACCTCACATCTTTGTGAGAGGGATGTCGGGTAATCAAGAGCAATCTGCCCGCGGTTCGATGGATTACGTGAGCACCAAGTTTGGATTAACGGTGGGTGGGACTTTGCGCCAATTTGGAGATGTGATTTCTGGGGGTGAGGGTCGGCGTTTGACACCTACGGGTTATCGCGAAAGGGATTTTGATGGAAAATTTGTGGTGTATGGTAAGCGGGGGAGATTGACTTTGGCTCATCAGAATCACAATCAGTTTGATGTACCCGTATACCACAAAGTAGTGCTGGAAAATCATGCCTATTACAACATGGATTTGCAGTTGCGGTCTATGACTTACTTGAAAAAAGAATGGACGAATCTGATGGGTGCATTGGATAAGGTTGAAGTGGTGATTGGTCAACAGGGACAGGGCGAATGGCGTTCATTTCAAAAGAATGGGTCAATGGTATCGCGAAGAGAGAAAGACTCTGTTGATACGCGTTTTGTGACGTTGAAAGTTTTTGGGAAGCAGAAAAAGGGCTTTCAATATGTAATAGGTTTGGAGGGGTATTTTGATCATGTTTTTTCACAGCGGGTTGATTGGAATCAGACTTCGGCTACTCAGAAAGACCTTCGGGCTTTGTATCCAAACGATGCCAGCAACAACCAAACATCGGCCTTTTTATATGCCACTCAATCATGGAAAAGCGGACTGTTGAGGGCTGGATTGCGATACAGTGGCACACAGGTGCGCATTCCAACCATTGAGTTGGGTGAAGTGGTGGATAACAATGAAGCCGTAGTTTTTGACGTTGCGGCTTCAAGGAAGCTCAGTCAATATTTGTTCATATATAGTAATGTAGGTAGCAGTTTTAGAAGTCCGAACGTAGACGATTTGGGCACGCTTGGCATTGTGGATTTTCGGTTTGAGGTGCCACAATATGGGCTGGCGCCTGAGTATAGTTTAAATAAGGAGTTGGGTTTGAAGTGGAAATCGGATCGAGTGATGTTTACATTGTGCGGCTATCACAATCAATTGTCTGGTTTGATCACCCGGGTAAAATCGCCTTCAGATAGTTTGCAGGGATATCCGGTTTACTGGAAGCAGAATGTGGGGGAATCAGAAATTTGGGGTGCGGAATGGGATTTTAAACTGCTGATAGGCAAGAAGTCACAGGTAAAGGCAGGGGCGTTTTTTACGGTGGGAGATAACCTAACGGCGCAAGAGCCGATGCGAAGAATTCCTCCTGCTATGTTCAATGTTGAGTGGATTTATCGGCCCAATAAACAGTGGCAAATTGTATTGGCGATGTATGGGGCAAAGTCTCAACAGCGTTTGGCCAAGGGCGATATTCAAGACAATCGGATTGGTGCGCAGGGCACGGCGGGATATGCGTCAGGCGATGTACGCTGTCGCTACCAAAAGAAGGGTTTTTTTATGGATGTTGCGCTAACGAACGTGGGCAATGATTTATATAAGACCCATGGGTCTGGTGTGTTTATGCCTGGAAGAGCTTTGCAATTTGTTTTGGGTTTTTGACCAAATTGTTGTCGTCGATTATTTCAGTGTTGCATTGATTTGAGTGCATTGTAAATGGATTGTTACGTTTGCATTATTCGGTTTTTCGGTATTGAGATAGATGTACATTTGGTGATGGTAAATTGATATTTGACGAGCTTGTTCTTGGGGTGTTTTTGCGTTAATTGATTGAAATTCAAATAATTGTATTAAAGTGTCTCGCCAGACCATGTTGTTTTTATTTGAAGGTTATTTTAAATAATTCTTGTTTATCATTCGGTAACGCATTTAAAGGAATGTCATAACGTTGAGGCAGTTGATTTGGATCGTTAAACCAAACCAAATCAAATGAAAAAGAAATCGTTTCAAGTGAAGAAGTTAAGCGGGATTGCGGCGGCGTTAGTTGCTATTCTCGTTCCTACTTCTGCCCTTGCTCAGGAGGTCACAGACACCGGCAAGGTGGAAGAGGTAGTTGTCACTGCCTTGGGTATCAAAAAGGAAAAAAAGAAATTGGGTTATGCAGTGCAAGAAATTGCTGGTGCAGACCTAGTAAAAGCCAAAGAACCCAATGCTGTGAACAGCATGGTGGGTAGAGTTGCAGGCTTAACAATCGGACAAAGTGCGGAATTGTTGGGTACACCAAACATTGTATTGCGTGGTAGCGACATCCGTCGTGGTCAGAGTGTATTATTTGTAGTTGACGGTATTCCGATTAACTCTGACGCCTATAATTTGGGTCCAGATGATATCGATAAAGTAACTGTGTTGAAAGGTCCAGCTGCTGCGGCTTTGTATGGATATCGCGGTCAAAACGGTGCCATTGTAATTACAACCAAAAAAGGTAGTAAGCGTGGTGTATCTGTGGAATTCAACTCAAGCAACATGATTGAGAATGGCTTTTTGACCATTCCCAAGGTACAAGACGAATACGGTCCTGGCGATCACGGAAAATATTCTTTCGTAGATGGTAAAGGGGGCGGATTGAACGATGGCGACTACGATGTATGGGGTCCAAAGTTCGAGGGTCAGATGATCCAACAGTACGATGGTTTGAAGCCATGGACTGCGCGTGGTGCCAATAACTTGGAGCGTTTCTTGCGTCCAGGTATGGTGAGCAGCAATAACATTAGTGTAGCAAATTCAACAGAGAAAACCGATGTGCGTTTTTCTTTTACCAACTTGCACCAAGGTGGTATTGTGCCAAATACCCAGTTCAATAGCAACACATTCAATATCAGCAACACGGTTCGTTTCAACGATCGTTTGCGTTTGGATGCAAACATCAACTACAACAGACAGTCAACGCCCAACATCAATGATGTAAACTACGGACCTAACAGTTTGATTTACAATATGACCATTTGGGGTGGTGCAGACTGGGATGTAATGGCAGATGATATTCGCGGCATTTGGCAGCCTGGTAAAGAGGGTGTTCAGAGTGTATATGCTGAGTATCAGCGTTACCACAACCCATGGTTTGTTGCAGAAAAGTGGTTGAGAGGTCACTACAAAAATGATATATATGGTTATGCTTCTATGAACTATGAGTTGAGCAAGAGCTTGACAGCCATGGTTCGTACTTCTATGACTACCTATGATTTGTTGAGAACAGAAAAAATGCCTTTTTCCGCGCATCCTTATGGTCGTGAAGAAGGTCGTGGCGACTATCGTGAAGACAGACGTGCGATGTTCGAATCGAACAACGAATTCATGGTGAACTACGACAAAGAATTCAACAAGACCAACGTGCATGTGTCTGTGGGTGGTAACCGTCGTGATTTTGAATACACCAGTTCTTTCACCACCACCGATTATTTGAACGTGCCTGAAGTATATAACTTCAACAACAGTGCGAATCCAGTTAAGGCATACAATTTTGGTTCAGAAATGGCTGTAAATTCATTGTATGCATTGGCAGACGTTGGTGGCAAAGGTTACAACTTGAACTTGGGTGTTCGTCGCGACCAATTGTCAACTTTGCCTTCAGGTAGCAACAGCTACACTTATCCTTCAGCATCTTTGAGTATAATTCCTACTGATTTCATGGAGCGCAGCAAAGTGTTGAATTTCTTGAAAATTCGTGGTTCTTATGCTCAGGTAAAGGGTGGTTTGACCAGTCCAACCGTTGGACCTGCTGGTTACCCAATCGGATACGGGTCTGCATACAGCTCGCCTTACGATGGTCCATCTTTCACCAACTCTTCTGTTTACTCTACGCCGTTGGTTTACCAAGGTAAGCCTGCTGCTTATTTTACCAATACTATCGCCAATGCGAGTTTGCAACCATTCCAACGTACAAACTTGGAGGCGGGTATCGAAGCCAAAATGTTCAAAAACCGTTTTGGTCTTGAGGCCACCTATTTTGTGTATAATGACGGTCCTGGTATTTATCAGAGAACTGTTTCTGAGGCAACTGGTTACACCAATCAGTTGGTGAATGGTATCGAAACCCAGCGTAAAGGTTGGGAAGTTAGTTTGAATGGCGACATCGTAAAGCCTAAAGTAAAGAATGGTTTTTCATGGGAGGCCATGGTGAACTTGTCTCGTTACAGAGAGTTCTTGACTGGCGTTTACGACGGTGTTGATCAGATTGCTGCAAACTATTTTGTATCTGATAACTCAAGTAATCGTTTCATCAAGGTTGGTGATCGTATCGATGCTATTTACTGTGGTTCTTTCGCAAGAAATGCCGAAGGTGAGTTGATCAATGATGCAGGTGGCCGTCCTATCGTATTGCCAAAAGGTCAGCAACAGGGTTATGCCTTGCCTGATTTGGTATGGGGTGCATTCAACAAAATGTCTTACAAGAATTTCACTTTCTCTTTCCAGTTCGATGGACGTATCGGTGGATCTGTAGTAAACCAAATCCAACGTCAAACTTTCCGTGGTGGTCGTAACATTGAAACTGTACAAGACAATATCAAAGATGCCAACGGACAAGGTATGGGTGCTGCCCGTTACAACGATTACCAAGGAGTAAAGTCTTGGGTAGGCGAGGGTGTACAGATTGTAAGTGGTACGCCTAAGTTTGATCCGATTACAGGTGAAATCACAAATATGAGTGAATTGACTTTCAAGAAGAATGAGTCTGCTACCTACTTGCAAGATTACATTAGTCGTTACTATGGTCAATACGAAGCCAACTTAATGAGCAAGAGCTACGCCAAATTGCGTGAGGTATCGATCACTTATCAGTTGCCTGCAAAAATGATGGGTAAGACGTTCAAGTCTGCTAGCGTTTCTTTGGTAGGTCGTAACTTGTTGTATTTCGCAAAAGGAAAGGACGATGTAGACTTGGATCAGTTCCCAGGTATGATCGGTTATACCGCTTTACAAACACCAACTTTGCGTCGCTATGGTGTAAATATCAATTTAACTTTCTAATTAAAAACGAGACTTAGTATCATGAAAAATAGAATTTTCCTTGCACTGGCTGCGATCGTAGCATTGGCAGTTTCAAGTTGTAAAGTAGATGGATTGGATAAAGATCCTAACCGCCCCACGGCGGTGACTCCTGATTTGGTTTTCAACGGCATTTGTAATTCCATCGTAATTAATCCTTGGGATGATGAGGCACGTTGGTGTCAATACAACTGTTGTAATTATAACTACTACGGCAACCAAGAATACAATTGGAGCGGTGCTAGTTTGCGTTTCACAACGTTGAAAAACGTACAAAAGATGGAAGAAGAGGCCAAGCGTGTGGGTTATGCCGACGTGAATCCTTACTCTGCTGTTGGTAAGTTGATGCGTGCTTACATGTATTACGAGATGACCATGTTGGTGGGAGATTTGCCTCTGGATGAAGCGTTGAATTCATCAACGACATTGTCACCTAGCTACGCCACTCAAAAAGAGGTGTTTGTTCAAATTCTTAAATGGCTGGATGAAGCCAATTCTGATATGGGTGCTTTGATTTCAGCCGGTAAAGGTAGCATCGCTGGTGATATTTATTTCAACGGTGATTTGGCTGCTTGGCAGAAGGCGAACAATGCGTTCACTTTGCGTGTATTGGTGGCTTTGAGCAAGAAAGAATCTGATGCTGATTTGAACGTAAAAACCAAGTTTAGCAACATTTTTTCAAATCCTGCCAAGTATCCTTTGTTTACAAACAACGGTGACGGTTTGCAATATGTGTACAACACCACCTTCAACAAATACCCCACAAATCCTGATAATTTTGGATTCGATGCAACTCGTTACAACATGAGTGCTACTACGTTGAATACCTTGGCCACATTGAAAGATCCACGTGCCATGATGTTCGCTGAGCCTGCGGGCAGCAAGTTGAAGGGTGGTGCTCAACCCACTGATTTCAGTGCTTTTGTTGGTGCAGAATCTAGCATGGATTTGGCAGATATGTCAACCAAGGCGGGTACCGACAATGGTGCTGCTTACTTGCCTGGTGAATTCTCGTTCTACAACAGAAAGCGTTATTATTCAACGTATACTGCTGAAAACAACATCATGGTGGGTTATGCTGAGATGTGTTTCAACATCGCTGAAGCCGCAAATCGCGGTTGGATTTCTGCTTCTGCCAAAGATTGGTACGAAAAGGGTATTTCTGCTTCTCAAGAGTTTTACGGAGTGGTTAACGGACCTGTTGATGTTTATTTCTTTAAGCCCGGTGGTAAAGTGACTGACGGTGCTTCATATAACAAATACACTATCAACTTCGATCAAGCTGCTTACTTGGCACAACCATTGGTGTCATACGCTGGTAACAACGCCCAAGGGTTGGAGCAAATTGTGGTTCAAAAGTACTTGGCCTTCTTCCAAAACAGCGGATGGGAAGGGTATTTCAACTATCGTAGAACCGGTTCGCCTGCTTTCTCAAAAGGTGGTGCAGGTACGGCAAACTCTGGTTTGATTCCCAGAAGATTCCAGTACCCATCTTCAGAAGGTGTGAACAACAAATCAAACTGGCAAGCTGCATTGGATCGTCAATTCGGAGGAAAAGACGATATCAATGCCGACATGTGGATTTTGAAGTAATCATTCATTAGGTATAGGTTAATAGTTAGTAAGGGGGAGTAGGTAAAACTGCTCCCCTTTTTTTAAGTCAAATTCTATGGAAATCATCGAAAAAATTAAAACACTTTTTTTGGATCATGGTCAGGAGCGCTATGGTGAAGACGTTACGCAGCAAGAACATGCCATTCAATGCTATTTGTTAGCCCAAGAAGCCAATGCGGAATTAGCGTTGAGGGTTGCGGCCTTTTTGCACGATATCGGCCATTTGGCTTACCCTGAAACCGAGGGACATGCCAAAGACATGAAGCACGAAGAAATTGGAGCCACACTATTGCTGTCTTGGGGATTCGGAGAAAAAGTGGCGAGTATGGTTGAAACTCATGTTTGGGCAAAGCGATATTTGGTGAGTTGTGAACCCTATTACATCAATCGTCTAAGTGCTGCCAGTTTGAAGAGTTTTCAAATGCAGGGAGGATTAATGACGGATGAAGAAGTGGCTTTAGCCCGAAAGCATCCCTATTTCCAACAAGCTTTGAATTTGAGGCGATGGGACGATACAGGAAAGCGTGTTGATCTCGTATCCGAAATTCCTGCCCAAGTTTGGGATGATCTGGAAAAATGCTTGGCGATGAACGCTTAGTCGAGCAGTTGTCCAAGGGTATCTTCCGCCATGCCGAAGCCAAGTGTCATGCCCGCACCACCGGGGCCATTGGCCAAGAATACGCCTGGTTCGATTTCCTCGAACCACTCACTTTGTCCATTTTGCATCTTCAAGTACTGGCCGGTCCAACGCTGAGCCATTTGTACTTGGGGAATTTCCATCACATCATTCATATAGTCTAGGATGAGCTGATCTACATCGTCCTGTTGAAATGGCTCGTGGTGCATGCCGTAATCATGGCTATCGCCCAAGGTAAGCTGGTTGTTGTAGTTCTGACTCACCAATAGATGAATGCCATGGTATACCTGTTTGGGGTAGTTTTCACTGGCCCATTTTTTATAAATGGCGGTGGAGGGAAGTTTGTCGTAACTGCCATAATGCAAAAAACTCAATCCAGCGCAAAGGGCGGGGATGGTTTGAGAAATCCGCGCAGTTCTGAGCATATTGAGCTGACTGATAGTAACCGGAGCTGACTCAAATACACCGGGGTATAAGAGTTGGGTTTCGTAGCCGCTACAAAGTACAATGATATCGGCCTCGTAGCGTTGTTTTTTTGCTGTGACAATGAAACTTGTACCGATGTCAATGACCGGTGAATTAAAATGAAAATTGATGCCGTGGGTAGCCTTTAAATATTGGGGCAATAGCCGTATGGCTTCCCTTGATTCTACAATGATTTCAGTTCCGCTGTAAATAGCGCCATGGTTATTTTGGCTATGGGCGTAGGGGAACAGGGCTTTGGTTTCTTGTTTGTTGAGCAATTGAAGCTGTTCGCGGTGCGGACTTTCACGCTCTAAAAATTCACGACCCATTTCGAATTCGAGTTCGTTTGAAAGTAACTGTAGGCTGCCCGTTTGTTTGTGCCATATATTGGCTGCTTTGCATACGTCAATCCAGATTTGGCGCGATTTCATAGCGCGATCCAGCAGTTTTCCCTTCGGTTGTCCGATTGGCCAAACCATTCCGAAATTTCTTATTGAAGAGCCAGTTGCTTTTTCAGAACGTTCAAAGACATCCACGGAATATCCTCTTTGACTGAGTGTTTTGGCATAGGCCAATCCGAGGATTCCGGCGCCTATTACGATGGCTTTAGGTCGTGATGATGTGTGCATGATTGGACGAAGATTTCTTTTTTTGAAGTTGATATGGAATAAATAAGGCAAGGATAAAAATGAGGCAAGATCCTACGATAATGAGGTCTAAGTACAAGGATGTCCATCGAACGGAGTCTAGCTTGTTGAGTAAAGCGAAAGAACTAATGATTAGGGAGAACAGGTAACCCACACTATCGGCGATGTAAATCAAAAACCCAGAATTGCCAGATTCGCCAGAAAATCCTACAATTCTATCCATGACACTGATGTTGATTAGGATATAACCTAAGTAAAATCCACCGCCGGTGAACATCAGTAACCCAACGATTGACAAGCGTTGCTGATCAAACAATATTGTTGCTGCAATACTGGTTAGTACGCCAATGATGATAGAAATGGTGGTGGTATTCAAGGCCACTTGATGGTTTTTGATCCAAGAGAATAGTGGGATTAAACACAACAACACTAAAGAAACCGCGAGTTCCATGTTGGTAAAAACCTCCCGGGAATAAGCGCCGTTTTCGATGAGCATTTCGGCTGTGAAGTTGTCTCTGAAGTCCCTCATGATCGTGAATAT
>JAHEMG010000041.1 GCA_024643755.1 Flavobacteriales bacterium
TCGCCAATCACCTAAAAAAATTGGCCCATTATCGGATGGGGGATGGCACCTGGGAGTCTCCAGTGGTGAAAACAATCGCTATGGATGGCACAGGCATTCAGGCATTGAGCGAAGCCATTCACACCCACCAAACCCAAGGCATTTCCAATGAGCGAAAGATTCAATTACTGTCAGACAAAGCCTATCGCCTCATTCAACGAAATCGCATGCGCAACATTTCCCTGGCAAGCCTTCGCCATGAGATTGAAGCTAGCCAAAAACAAGGCCCATTCAACCTCTATCGCTTCGTAAAAAACTTTGAATAAACAAATTACTGCACCATCACAGCAGCAGTAGAACCACCCACCTTAATGGTATACAAACCAGTTGGTAGGCCTTTCACATCCACCCGTAAGTCTCCGGCACCACAGTATCCACTGCGAACTACCGACCCCAAATAATTCATGAGCTGCCACTCACCCTGCAATGTCTGATTGCTGCCGCTCACCCAAACCTCCGATGTGGCGGGATTGGGATAAACGCCTAGGCGCGACTTCACCACCTGCACACCCGCGAATTTATCTAACAAACTCACCGCGCAATTGGTAGAATATGCCTGCCACTTGCTATCAAAATCAACCATCGCACGGTTGTTAATTACTGTCTTTAACGGCAGCGTCTGGTAAATTTGAACACGGTATTTTGCAAAGCCCACACTGCCCACGGGGTTGGCTTCGAAAGCACTCAAATTGGCCTCCGGATAATCAATCACCAACACACGTCCCTTCTCAATACTGTAAGACGCTTTGGAGGGGTAGAACGACAACAATTCAAGGCGCAACAAAGGCAAATTTGCATCCAACGTATCAACCAACACCGCACGCTTTACCATCGTGGTGCTCACATTGCGAAAATCCACCCGATACTCCCACTGCTTGCTTCTAAAATCAACGGTATCGCCCTGAATACTCTGTTTCATGACTTCTACCAAGCCACCGCGGCGCGACAATCCCACCATTTCTTTGGCCTCATTGTCATTGACATCAGCGTCTTTTTGCAAGATACCAGTACCTGTTTTCACAGAGAACTCAAACTTATCTTGATCTGCTGCCGAAACAGGGATACGCGAAACAACTTCTATGTATTCTACACCAAAGGCGGGCAAGTTTCCGATGGCATAAATGGCCTCTCCCGCAACATAATTATCGGGCTCCGGCACACTTTGATACTGGGTGATGCTCGTTGGATGCTTGATGTGAACCGTTCCATTGGTTACCGCAGTTCCACCGTGATTCACCACTTTCACCAAGACACGAACCTCATCGCCCGCAACTGCACCCGCAGGCACAATCACATCCATCCCTACTTCCAAATCACTCAACGTAGGCAACTGATACTGTCCCAAAGTAACATAACTGTAAACCCCTTTGCGGATTCTGGCAGTGGTATTTCCCAAACAAACAGAATACAAATGCTTTCCAGCCACTGTACTCAAGGTATAATCGCCACTGGCCAAAGCAAGGGTAAAATGACCATTGACATCGGTCACGGCAAAATTGATTTCACCGGTGGTTTTATTCTCCAATCTCACCATGCGCGAAGCCAATCCAACTTCCCCATCGTCTTTGAGACAATTCGAATTGATATCGTAAAACAAATCGCCCACCAAGTTGCCTGATTCCGGTTCGATCTTAGAGAAATACTGCAAATCCGTGTTCAACTCCCTGAAATCGCCCCAGATGAATGCACCATCGCCCCGCTGTCCTAGAGTAAAATCACCCGTAATCCTGTTTCCGGTAAACTGCAAGCTACTACCGTTATAAACCAGCAGCGATGTGCCGTTGCCATTTTTTACAAATGTGCCACCGATCAGCAAATCAGTACCTGAGCCCATCAACGTTTTGGGTTCGCTGATACTGAACGAGTCAAAACCAATGCTTGCGCCCCAAGTACCTTGGAATACCGCTATTTTCTTGATTCCAGAGGCATCTTTGCCCAACGCCGCAATCTTCCCGTCAAACACCCCCAACTCCAAAATTTCTCCCGCAAACGGCGAACCTACCCCACCCCAGCCACCATTGGCCGCAGTATAATAGGCAATGTTTCCCGTAGTACTACCGGCAAACGTTTGGAAGTCACCCCCAATATAAAGGCGATTACCCACCACCGCCAAAGACCGAATTACACCATCTGTGCCTTGCGATGTGCCGCTGTTGCCCAAGTACGACCAACTGCTACCATTGTAGGCGGCGATGTTCTGCACCGGACTTCCGTTTACTGTATTATCGAACAATCCAGCAACAATCAGCTTATTATCAAACACGGTCATCGCGATGATTCCGTTGTTTCGCGTATCCACAACCCCTACCTCTGGCACCCATTTCAACCCATTCCATTTGTACAAGTGACTAACCGGCACATCGGCATCGCGCTCTGCATTCACCATATAAGCGGCGGCATACATCGTATCACGATACAGTGCAATAGAATGAAAATTATATGTGCCCTTAACCGTTTTTACCGGTGCAGGCGTGGTTAACCCTGTGTAATAACTCCAATTCACCCCATTCCATCGAGCCATGGTAAAATCATTCACCTCGGCGGTACTGGTTTCCTCAAACAAAGCGAGATACTCGTTCCCGGCAGCAAAAGATGCAACAACCTTGGCGGGCAAACCCGATCCCAACGGCTGAAGCACCTGTGCTTGCGCAGAAATGCACAAGACAGAGACCATCGTCACTACAAAACGCAGACTCATCTTGTGCAATTTATACCATATGTAACACTTTTTCTTCACTTATTGAATCCTCCATGAATAATGGGCCGACAAACCCACCGACCATCCCCGAGATTCGAGGGCGGCGTTAGGGACATACATTGGACTGATCATGGACTGCGCATTCACACGCAAACCGATCGCTTGAGCATAATTCAATCGCTTTTCTACACCCATGGCGATGCGGGCTCCCATCACCCAAGTTCTGAATTGATCTTGCACTTGTGATTTTTGCAACAACGTTTGGTAATCGAGGGTTTGAGCACCTGCCGATACACCCAAGCGATTGGCTGAAATCAACACCTCTGGTGTCAAATACAAATTGTTGCGCCAAGCAAAATGGCCGGTATAACCCATCGGAATAGAAAGAACTGAATAGGTAGATTGAGACTCGAATTTCACCTGCGGACCCAGGCCCAAATAACCAAAGATGGGATAATAACCCAAAGCATCGGCCGACTGTCCTTGAATCACTGTTGCCGGCATGCTATCCCTGAAATCGAATTTTTGTTGTGTACGATTTTCAGCGTAAGCCAACCCAATTTTTACTGAATGATTTTGGGTTAACTGATACAACAAAGCCCCTTGAATCCGGGAAGCGCTCAAGGCAAACTCACCCGACTTCATTCGATCAAAATAATTTTTATGAATGTAATTGGCGTAATCAGATTTGGCGCGATACATCAAACCCGTTTGATTGGCATCCGCCCCAATTTCTATTGCCCACCGTCCTGGCATCAAAGATTTCCTCGGCAAACGGCTCCAGGCAAGCTGATCAGGCATGGTAGACAGTGAAGTCGATGCGTTGGCATCATCCTTCCACTGATCGACAAAGTCTTGGGCCAACAAATCTGTTGCGAATGCGGGTGAAACAAGTTCTTGTGGCAACGCATCTATATCGGCATTGATGTTAGGAGTTTTCGAAGGGTTTGAATTCGATTTATGCGGAATGACAGCTACCGGTGAAGAGGCAGATTCATTTGTAACCTCCTCAAGTTGAGATGGATTACTGTGCGATTTTGTTGGCGCCAACGAACGTTCGTTATTCTTTGCTACGTTGGTTGCACCCGTTTGCTGATGCTTATGGATATTCCACTGAATGGCAGTAACACCTGTCACTAACAATAGAACGCCGGCAGCCAACCAATACCATATGAATTTGCTCCGGCGTTCTTTGCGGTCAAGGGCAGCGTCTATCGACTGCCATAAACCAGCGTCGGGATTCGGGGTAAAATCCTCGAATTGCTGGTTTAACCAATTGTCGATATGTCTTCTACTGTTTTCCAGTGTCCTTGTTTCTTTGTTGTTCAACCAATTCTTTTAACAACACACGCGCCCTATGCAGCAAACTTTTACTGTTGGAGATGGTGGTACCAAGCGATTCTGCAATCTCTTTGTGCGATAATTTATCGATGGCGTATAGGTTTAACACCATGCGATAATTCTCTGGGAGCAACATCAAACACCGCAACACATCTTCAATTTCCATGGAATCTGACTGAACCTCAACGGCGTTGTCTGATTCATCCACCACATCAACCACCTCTACATGAATGGGGCCACGTGATGATTTCCGAAATTTTGAAAGTGCGAGGTTGATAAACACCCGACTCATCCACCCTTCCAACTGTGAAGGATCTTTTAGGGAAGCTATGCTGTCAAAGACCTTGATGAAACCATCTTGCAACAAGTCTTGAGCATCCGCGCGGCTGTTTGAGTATCTAATACAAAAACCGAACATCTTGGCACCATATTTCTCGTAAAGAGCTTTCTGGGCGATTCGGTCTTTGTTGACACATCCGGCTATGATATCATCGTTGTTTAGCAAGTAGCTTCGGTATTATGACGCACAAAAGAGAAATGGTTGCAAAGAAAAATGTAAAAATGTGAGAATTATCCGGATAATTCCTCGAGCGACCGCATTTTAGGCCACTTTTGCATCGTAAATTTGAAAATCTAGCCCTTAAAATCCAGCCATTGTGAAATTCAACCGTAAGGATCTCAGCGACACAGAGTTACTGCAATTGTACCGCGGCATATTGAAACCGCGCATGATCGAGGAAAAAATGCTGGTTCTGCTACGACAGGGAAAAGTAGGCAAATGGTTTAGCGGGATCGGCCAAGAAGCCATTTCGGTGGGCGTCACCATGGCCTTGGATCAAGATGAATACATCATGCCATTGCATCGAAACTTGGGGGTATTTACATCCCGAGGCATCCCCTTTGGCAAGTTATTCGCCCAATGGCAAGGCAAAAAATCGGGATTCAGCAAAGGTCGTGAGCGAAGCTTTCATTTTGGCACCAACGAATACGCCATTGTGGGTATGATTTCTCACCTCGGTGCGATGCTGGGCGTGGCCAACGGCATTTCACTGTCGCACAAACTCAATGAACGCAAAAAAATATCGGTCGCATTTTCGGGCGACGGAGGCACCTCAGAAGGCGACTTCCATGAAGCCCTCAACGTGGCCGCAGTTTGGCAGTTACCCGTAATCTTCCTTATCGAAAACAACGGTTATGGACTCAGTACGCCTTCCAATGAGCAATTTCGCTGCAAGCAATTTATCGACAAAGGCATTGGTTATGGCATGGAGGCCATACAAATAGATGGGAACAATATTTTAGAGGTTTTTCATGCGGCAACCCATTGGGCAGAAGAATTGAGAAACAACCCTCGTCCCATCATCCTTGAAGCCATCACCTTTAGAATGCGGGGCCACGAAGAGGCATCCGGTGTAAAATATGTGCCACCCCACCTGTTTGAAGAATGGGGTAAAAAAGACCCCCTTAGCAATTACGAAAACTACCTCATCCAAGAAGGCGTACTCAATCAAGACATCATCGAGACCTATCGCCAAGAATTTCTAGAAGAAATTGAGGCCGGTCTAGAAGCCACCTTCGCAGAAGACGAAGTTTCTCCCAACCTCCAAGAAGAACTCGACGACATCTATGCCCCCGCGCCCAACAACGTTGATTTGCCGTGGGACGATCAAATAGAAAAAGGAGAGCGCGAATTGCGGTTGGTAGATGCCATCAAAGAAAGCCTTGAGCAAGGTATGGAAAAACTTGACTCTTTGGTGATTATGGGGCAGGATGTAGCGGAGTATGGTGGCGTATTCAAAATCACTGAAGGGTTTATTGAGAAATTTGGCAAAGGCCGTGTTCGCAACACCCCTATTACCGAAAGTTCCATTTTGGGCGCAGGATATGGCTTAAGTATTGCCAAGCAAAAAGCCGTCGTGGAAATGCAATTCTCAGACTTTGTCACCTGCGGATTCAACCAAATTGTGAACAACTTGGCCAAGAGTTATTATCGGTGGGGACAAATTGCGGATGTGGTTGTTAGAATGCCAACGGGGGCCGGTGTGCAAGCAGGTCCTTTCCACAGTCAAAGCACCGAGGCGTGGTTTTACCATACCCCCGGTTTAAAAATATATTATCCCAGCAACCCCTACGATGCCAAAGGGTTGTTAATGAGGGCATTGGAAGACCCAAACCCCGTGTTGTTTTTCGAACACAAACTGCTTTATCGCAGCATCAGCGGCGCCGTGCCCGAATCGCCCTACCTCATTGAAGAAGGCAAGGCCGTTGTACATCATCACGGGGATGACGTTTGCATCATCACCTATGGTTGGGGCGTGCACAAGGCCTTGGAATGTATACAAGCAAATCAATTCAAAGGTCGGGTCGTGGACTTGAGGACGCTGTTGCCATGGGACAAAGAAACTGTTCTCGAGCAAGTCAAGGCCACCGGAAAGGTTTTGGTTCTGACCGAAGACACTCTCACTGGGAGCATCGCCTCAGACATTGCCGCATGGATCTCTGAACATGGCTTTGAACACCTCGATGCCCCAGTGCAACGATTGGGCAGTCTCGACACCCCGGTACCTCTTGCAAAAACATTGGAAGACCACTTTTTACCTTGGGATAGACTCAAAGATACCCTTGATCGCTTAATCGCTTATTGATGACACTACCATCCCAACCCCAAGAAAATCAAGAGTCGGCACTGGCCTACGCCTTTGTGAACGACACCAACCAACCGATCTTTCTTACGGGAAAAGCGGGAACAGGAAAAACTACATTCCTGAAAAACCTGTTGTTAAACACAACAAAAAAGACGGTAGTAGTAGCCCCAACCGGTGTTGCTGCCATCAATGCCGGAGGTAGCACCATTCACAGCATGTTTGGACTGCCCACCCGGGCATTTGTGCCTACAAACGAATCAGTGGATCCCAACGTGGCCAATAATGCCGTGATGATTCGCGAGCATTTTCACTACAACAAAGTGAAGCGCGATATTTTCCAATCATTGGAACTACTTGTGATTGATGAAATTTCCATGGTTCGGGCCGATTTATTCGATGCCATTGACCATGCCCTGCGCTTTGCTCGCAGTAGCTCGAAACCCTTTGGGGGCGTGCAGTTGCTCTTGATTGGTGACTTAATGCAGTTGCCGCCGGTGGTAACAGAAATGGAGAGAGGCATGATTTTCCAGCACTATGCAACCGAATTTTTCTTTTCGGCCAAGTGCTTTCCGGCCTTGGAATTGCTCACCATTGAACTGAAAACCATCTATCGACAAAGCGATCGTGGGTTCATCAATTTGCTGAACCAAATCCGCAGCAACCAAATGGAAAGTTGGGATTATGAAAACCTTTCAGAACGGATTCAGCCCGATTTTCAGCCCAACGAACCTGGTTGGATCACCCTAACTACCCACAACAAACAAGCAGACGCTATCAATGAAAAGGAATTGGCAAAAATTGAAGCAGCTGAAAAACAATATGTCGCCAAGGTTTCAGGGGAATTCTCGGAGGGCAGTTTCCCCACAGAAGGTATTCTGCGCTTAAAAGAAGGCGCGCAGGTCATGTTTGTCAAGAACGACACCTCCTATGAAAAACGCTATTACAATGGCAAAATTGGGACAGTCATGCGCATCGCAGGCGACACCCTTTTTATTGACTGCAACGACGGAAAAGCGCCAATCGAAATAGAACGAGAAACTTGGAAAAACCTGCGTTATAAATTCAATCCTGCAGAAGAAACGGTGGAACAAGAGGAAGTTGGCAGCTTCGAACAATTTCCCTTGAGATTGGCGTGGGCTATCACCGTACATAAAAGTCAGGGCCTCACATTTGAAAAAGCCATGATTGATGCGGGGAAGAGTTTTGCTCCCGGACAAGTTTATGTAGCGTTGAGTAGATGTACCCAGTTAGATTCTTTGGTACTTCTGACAGCGATCCGTGCTCAAAATATCCTCAGCGATGCACGCATTTTGCATTTCCACGAGAACCAAGCCAAAACCCGAGACCTTTGGGAAATCCTGGAAGAGAAGAGACAACTTTTTCACAAGCAACAATTATTGGAAGTGTACAGCGTTCGCGCTATTAGCTACGAGTTCAATGGCATGATGCTGGCCATTTCTAAGGAAAAGAGCAGTAAGATCTCCGCCAAATACGCTGAACTATCGCCATTGAGATTGAAATTTCAGGAACTCGAAGCCACGGCTCAAAAGTTCCAACGCTCCATCGCCCAGATTTTCAAAGAACACGAAACCCAATTTGAAGATTTAGCACGGATGCCAACAGCGGAAGAAATCGAAGAGGCACAAGGGGCATTGGTTGTACGCCTGCAAGATCGCTGTACCAAAGCAGGCAATTATTTTGCTGACTACCTCAGTGAGCAAATTGTTGAACCCGTTCGCAGATCCTTCACAGAACTACAAAGGGGTGGCAAACCCGTGGGATCACAAAAAATCAGAGATCGTGTAGGCGATTTCCAAACCCATTGCTGGGCGTATATCAAGAAATTGTACAAGGTAAAGTACGGGGAAACCCCATTGTACTTGAGCGACGATAAACCTTACGTACCTGAGGCTTAAAAGAAGCAGCGTTATACGTTGAATCGGAAGTGCATACAGTCACCATCCTTCACCACGTATTCTTTGCCTTCCACACGCAACTTACCCACTTCCCTACAAGCCGCTTCGGTGCCGTAGTGGATATAATCTTCGTAGGCAATGACTTCCGCGCGAATGAATCCTTTTTCAAAATCTGAGTGAATTTCGCCGGCCGCTCCGGGGGCTTTCGTCCCTTCAGTAATGGTCCAAGCGCGTACTTCCTTCACCCCCACTGTGAAATAGGTGATGTAATTTAATAGTTTATAAGCCGCATGGATGAGTTTCTCCACGCCACTTTGTTCCAAACCCATTTCTTGGAGGAACATTTGTCGGTCCTCAAAACTTTCCAAATCAGCAATTTCCGCTTCGATGGCTGCCGAAATCAAAATGATACCTGCATTTTCACCTGCAATGGCAGATTTTACCGCTTCTACGTAGGCGTTCCCAGTATTTACACTATCCGGATCCACGTTGCACACATACAACACGGGCTTATCGGTGAGCAAATTCAAATCCTTGATCAAGGCCTTCTTCTCGGGCTCCATTTCAAGGGTTCTGGCATTTTTGCCTGTCAACAAGTGGGCTTGATAGGCCTCGCTCACTTCGAGCAATTTTGCCGCATCCTTATCGCCTGCCTTCGCCTGTTTTTGAATCTTTGCGATGGTTTTTTCCAACGATTCAAGGTCTTTCAACTGCAGCTCCGTATCAATAATTTCTTTGTCACGCACAGGATTCACCGATCCATCGACATGGATAATATTGTCATCATCGAAACAGCGCAGCACATGAAGAATGGCATTGGTATTTCTGATATTTCCCAAAAACTGGTTACCCAAACCATCCCCTTTACTTGCGCCTTTTACCAAACCCGCGATGTCTACAATCTCAATGGTTGTAGGCACCAAATTCAACGGATTTACCAAAGCGGCCAACTTGTTCATGCGGATATCTGGCACAGTGATCGTCCCTACGTTGGGCTCGATCGTACAAAAAGGAAAATTCGCAGACTGCGCTTTGGCGCTTGAAACTGCATTAAACAGGGTGGATTTACCAACATTGGGCAGTCCCACGATACCACATTGCATTGCCATAGCGCTTCTTGTTAATTTAATAGGTCACCGATATCCTGCAAAATTTTGCGGGTGAGGTTTTCGGCGGTGTTGATGCTGTCACTCTCAGCATAAATTCTGATGATGGGTTCTGTGTTGCTTTTACGCAAATGCACCCAATCGTTATCAAACTCAATCTTCACACCATCAATGGTATTGATGGGTTGCTTCTTGTATTTCTTTTGGATTTTTTCCAAGATCCCGTCAACATCGGTACCGGCTTGTAGTTCGGCCTTGTTTTTCGACATCCGATAGTTGGGATAGGTTCCTCTCAAAGCGGATGCACTCAATCCAGTTTCTGCCAAGTGGCTCAAAAACAGGGCGATACCAGCGAGAGCGTCGCGACCGTAGTGCAACTCCGGAACGATGATACCCCCGTTGCCTTCGCCACCAATGACCGCACCAATTTCCTTCATTTTTTCTACCACGTTCACTTCACCTACAGCACTCGCTTCGTAGGTCTGTCCTGCCTTCTCGGTGATATCTCTCAAAGCACGTGTGCTCGACAAATTGCTCACTGTAGGTCCGGGTGTATGCTTCAAATAATAATCAGCTACTGCCACCAGGGTATATTCTTCGCCAAACATCTCGGCATCATCGCAAATCAAGGCAAGGCGATCAACGTCTGGATCTACTACGATTCCCAAATCGCATTTGGCCGACTTAACCGCTGAGGCAATTTGTCCCAAATGCTCGGGCAATGGCTCTGGATTATGGGCGAAATGACCGGTTGGTTCACAATTGATTTCTTCTATTTCCTCAACACCCAACGCTTTCAACAATGCAGGAACGGCGATGCCACCTACACTATTTACGGCATCCACCGCTATTTTAAACTTCTGCGCTGCAATCACCTCGCGCTTCACCAAGGGCAAGTCCAAAATCTTTTGGATATGCATGGGCAAAAAGTCTTTTTTAGTCACAGTACCCAGCTGATCCACACTGGCAAAAGCAATGTTATTGCTCTCCGCCAACTCCAACACCATAGCGCCATCTGCTGCGGAAATAAATTCGCCTTTGTCGTTCAACAACTTCAAGGCATTCCATTGCTTGGGATTATGGCTAGCCGTAAGAATGATTCCTCCGGCGGCAGATTCTTCCACTACAGCCATTTCAACGGTGGGTGTGGTGCTTAATCCAGCATCCACAACATCAATACCGAGTGCGATGAGGGTGTTCACAACCAGTTCATGCACCATGGGACCGCTGATTCGGGCATCTCTACCCACAACCACTTTCTTGCCTTTTTGGGTGGACAAGACCCAGGCACCATAGGCAGCAGCGTATTTGACAACATCAATGGGCGTCAGGTTTTCACCGACATTCCCACCCAGCGTTCCACGAATTCCAGAGATCGATTTGATGAGCGTCATAAAAGGACGGCAAAAATACGTCTTTTTGACTGCTTTCAGGTACTAATTTCATTGTATTATTCACAAATGGCCACGCTACATTGGCGGAAATCGCAAAGAAATAAAGACAAAACTTAGCGGCTTAACCAATAAATTTGTGGCATGCAACCGATCATTGAATGCGTACCCAACTTTAGCGAAGGACGGAACTTACAAACCATCAAGACGATAACCGATGCCATTGAATCTGTGGATGGCATTCGCTTACTGGATGTCGACCCGGGAAAAGCCACCAACCGCACGGTGGTAACCTTTGTTGGATC
This sequence comes from Flavobacteriales bacterium, assembly GCA_024643755.1. GTDB lineage: Bacteria > Bacteroidota > Bacteroidia > NS11-12g > UBA955 > UBA955. The sequence goes on from JAHEMG010000041.1 coordinate 11,442, forward strand.
GCCGGAGGATGTCATTCATGCCGCATTTAGAGGCATTGCCAAAGCGGCAGAATTGATTGATATGCGCAATCACAGTGGCGAACATCCCCGCATGGGCGCTACCGATGTATGTCCACTCATCCCCATCTCGGGTATCACCATGGAGGAAACCGCCATGTATGCCCAAAAATTGGCAAAACGCGTGGCCGAAGAATTGGCCATTCCTACTTATTTATATGAGGCCGCTCAGCCCAACATTGAGCGCAACAATTTGAGCGTCATCCGCGCAGGCGAGTACGAAGGATTTTTCGAAAAGATCAAGTTGCCGGAATGGGCTCCAGATTTTGGAAAAGCAGAGATGAATGCCACGGCTGGGGCAACGGTGATTGGGGCTCGCGACTTCTTGATTGCTTACAATGTAAACCTAAATACAAAGAGCACCCGCATTGCCAATAGAATTGCATTTGATGTTCGCGAAGCCGGTCGGGTCAAGCGTGAAGGAAATCCCTATTCGGGTAAAATCATGAACAATGAGCATGGTGAACCCATTCGCATACCGGGCAAACTCAAGGCCGTAAAAGCCATTGGTTGGTACATTGAGGAATATAACATGGCCCAAATATCCATGAACCTCACCAATTACAAAATTACGCCATTGCACATTGCTTTTGAGGAAACACGCAAAGCGGCAGATGATCGCGGAGTGAGGGTTACTGGCTCAGAGTTGGTCGGCTTAATTCCTTTACAACCGTTGTTAGATGCTGGTAAATTTTTCCTGCAGAAACAAGGCATGAGTGTGGGTGTTAGCGAGTCGGAATTGGTAGACTGCGCCATCCGGAGTATGGGCTTGAACGAACTAGGTCCGTTCGACCCCAAGAAAAAAATCATTGAATATTTGCTGCGCGACGAGAAGCAATCGCGTTTGGTTAGCATGTCGGTGCGTGATTTCGTGAACGAAACCGCCAGCGACAGTGCAGCACCTGGCGGCGGGAGTATATCTGCGTTAACGGGTGCGATGGGCGCTGCGTTGGGCACCATGGTGGCCAACTTGAGCGCCATCAAAAAGGGCTGGGAAGATCGCTTGGAAGAATTTTCACCTTGGGCGGCGGAAGGACAGCAACTCAAAGACAAATTGGTTGCATTGGTGGACGAGGATACCCGCGCATTTGATGCTATCATGTCGGCCTTCGGCCTTCCCAAAGACACCCCAGAGCAGGTTGCGGAACGAAAGCAAGCCATTCAAGACGCATCAAAATATGCAACTGAGGTACCATTCCGCACGATGCAAACGGCCTTTGATTGCTTGCCATTGTTGAAGCAAATGGCCGAACACGGTAACCCCAACTCACTGTCTGATGTTGGCGTGGGTGCTTTGTGCATCAAAACAGCGGTACGCGGTGCTTGGTTGAATGTTTTGATAAACGCGCAGGGATTGTCGGACAAATCATGGGCAGACAACATTGTGGCTGAAGCCAAGGCATTGTTGGCCAAAAACCATGCAGCTTGTGACGAAATCATATTGGGCATAGAAGCCAAATTGAGCGCTTGATAATTTTTAACACATAGGGCTGATTGTTTAAACAAATGGAGTGCACGATGAAACCACAAAAATTTGTTTTGTTGGTCATCTCATTGATGGCTCGGCTCTGCCTCGCCCAGTTTGCGCCGGCTGCAGGGCAGCCGGGATCTACGGCCCTTCGGGCCGACAGTTCCTGCTTTATCAATTGGGCAAAGCGTTGTAGTATTCAACGGGGATTACGTCAGATTAACCTCCCCGATTCCGGATTTGCCAACGTGGGTACGGCGGCCGGGGCCGAAGGCCCCGCCGCCAGCAATGGTGTAGTATCTCTCGGTGACGGCGGCATCGCCACCCTCACCTTCGACCCGCCCATTACCAACGGAACCGGATTCGACTTCGCCGTATTTGAAAATACCTTCCTCGACACCTTCCTAGAACTGGCCTTCGTGGAAGTTAGTACCGACAGTCTGTCATGGGCCCGTTTCCCTGCAAAAAGTCTTACACAAACCAATACCCAAACACCTGGATTTGGCTTCACACAACCCACAAAAATCAATAACCTTGCAGGCAAATACCGTCACCCCTACGGCACCCCGTTTGACCTTGAAGAACTTGCCATGATGAGCAATATTCGCATCAATGAAATACGCTATGTAAGAATCATCGATGTCATTGGCAGTATCGACTCAACAATAGGCAGCGAAGACAGTGAAGGACGACTGATCAATGACCCATGGCCCACCCCATTTCCAAGTGGTGGATTTGACCTAGATGCCGTGGGCGTTATCAACCAACTACCCAATCTCAATACGCAAATCACCCGTCTCACCGCACCCTTTTGGTTTCAGCAAGAATCTGAAACCCTCATGGTCCGCGCAAACAAACCCGGAACCATAGAAATCTTCAACCTGCGCGGCCAATGTGTTTATCAACAACCCATCAAAGCCCAAACAGAACCCAGCAGCAATCAAATAGAACCCAATGCCGCGACCATTGAAATCCCCCTATTGCTGAGTTCCGGTTCCTACATTGCGCGCTTTAACGACTACTCAATCAAAATCATCATTACCTCCACGCGCTGATCACCACGCTCTATCACCAAAGGATACAACCCCGAAGATAGATTCCAACGCTTCATCGCTATTTCATCGAAATACACACCGTCTTCCTCAATATTCCAAGTCCTTTCGTATAGTCCCTGCTGACCCAAAATCGTAAACATCTTCACCGTTACAACATCCCCCTTCTTCGCACTAAACTTATATGTGGTCCTATTGGTTGTTGGATTCGGGAAAACATACGCGTTCAAACTGTTTGGCTGGGTATTAAAAATTGAACTGTTCACATCGATTGTATTCTCCATAGAATCAATACACCCAATCGAATTCTGAGCCACCAACTTCACCTTATACTCACCATTATACTGGAAGTACTTTTCCACCCTAACACCCGTTGACCGCTCCGTGGGCAACCCCTCTTTCTCAAAAGTCCAATCAAACTGCCTGTCCATTGGCACATTTAATCTGTCGATGGCAATAAACTCAGTACCAAGTCGATTGTTTTTTTCGAAATTCAAAGTCCCAAACGACGCGGAAACACGGGGCAATACATTCACTTCTTGGGTATATCCCGTATCCGCGCAACCTCTACTGCTGGCAATATATCTCGCCGTATACTTCCCATAACCGCCATAAGAATAGCGGGGCGAAGCAGTGGCAAACGCACCCATTTTATCTCCCATCAGCCAACTATGGGTAATCGGCTTCCCGTCTGGATTGATGGTATTGTTTGCAAAATCCACATATTGCATATTCGCACAAACAGTCAATGGCGATGCAGCCACATCTACAACTGGAAATGAATTTACAACCACTGAAATTTGCGCAGAATCAGCACAACCCAATTTGCTGGTTTTCAAAACTTGTTTGATACTGTAATTACCAAAAGTAGCGTAATTCAACACGGTATCGCGAAGTCCATTTTTTAGACCAAATTGACGGTTTAATTTTCTTGTATCGCCAAAATCCATGCTCGCAATTACTTTGTCGTTAGCGTCTGTATGCGACAAATACAAATCATTGATGGCGAGACTTTCACCAGCACAAACCTCCGTCTTGGAAACAGTAAAATTCGCATCCGGGGTTAAATAAACCGTTGCTGTTTGTTTCGTTGTATCCAAACAATTGCTTCCATTTTTCACAATCAATTGAACATCATATTTCCCATGCTTGCTGTATCCATGTTTCGCATTCGCAACATCAGCCCCTGCATTCCCATCACCCCAGATATAATAATAGGTTACACTTCCACCACCGGAAGACACAGGATTAATACTTGCATTCAGCACTTGGAAGGAATTATTCAAATCGCATTGTTCGGACTTTTGAAAATCAAATTTCGCCAACGGATGTCCCCTTACTTCAACTTGAACTTCCGCCGTATCAATACATCCGAAATCACTTTCCACTTCCAGACCAACCTTATATTTCCCTGCAGCAGCGAACGTCTGTGTGAATTTGGCCGCTGTTCCTGATTTATTGGGCGATGTAGCATTCCAATTCCGTTTAACCATTTTCCCTTCATCAATACTCGACGCATCTATAAACTCAAATGCATTTCCTTTTTGACAGGGCACATAGCTTGGATCGTGTGCAATTTTTGCGGTTGGCTTAGCCCAAACATCAACCTTTACCATAGCACTGCTATCAAAACAGCCTCTATTTTCAAGAACAGCAAAATAATCACCCGTATCCTTGAGCATCAACGCACCGAAATACAATACGCTGTCGGTGGCCCACTGAACGTTCGGATTTCCCGCTTTGTACCATTTATAGGCAATGTTTAACTTTTGGTTATCACTCGCCACCAAAGCAAATTCTTGTCCTTCACACTGGGGGTTGCTGCCCATTTTTATTCGGGTTGCCGCGATGGGATTTTTTATCACCTCGAGCAGTGAATTTTTCACCAAACTATCCTCCCCGCCATTCAATCTCAACTTGACATTTTTAAAACCTCCCGTGGTGTATTTCACCGTCCAAGGACCCGCACCCACCGCTTTGGCAGGGATTGCGCCAACACCAAAATCCCATTCATATAGCCCAATCAAACCCTGCGATGAATCCTGAAAAACCACAGACTCTCCCGCACAAATCTTCTTGCGATCCACCCCAAAGGCCACGGTTGTCTTTTCGTACACAATCGAAAAATCTTCGGCCTGACCGTAATT
>JAHEMG010000046.1 GCA_024643755.1 Flavobacteriales bacterium
GCACTCAGTGAGGCATGGCAAAAAGAGACTTTCCGCGAAATGAAAACCGAAATTGCCGCGCAATGGATGGATTTGCCTGTTGATTTTGCTTCTGCAGGACAAATCCTTAACCAAATAAAAAACAGTCCATTTGCCTCTGTGCGACGGGTACTTTACGAAAAGCTACCGGCTCAAACCAAATACCGAGAGGTCTTTCTCAATGGCTTAAAAGATTCCAGTTACAACAACGTTGAATTTGTGATCAACAAATTATGGCAGTCTCCAGAATTTTACGCAGATCGTTCAACCATTTTGGAAAGCATCAAAAGCGAAAATGGACATTTGCACAACATCAAAATCAAATACTTGGAATGTGCCTATGAGCATGCCTTGCAAAAATCGGGCAATGGCGAGTCAAAATCAGCAGAAAACGACCCTCAAATCTACATCAATCTCTTGAAAGACATGGCCGGTCCTTACTATGAGTTCCGCACAAGAACCCAAGCCATGAGCGCACTCAAACGCCTGAACTATTTGGACACGGAACTGGCTCATAATCTGTTCGATGCAGTTCTAAACTTCAATACACGATTGTCGCAACCCGCTGTAGAATTGATTAACTATTTCAAGCAGAATTCTGCCAATAAACAATTACTCATTTCAGCGCTCTATACAAGCACTTTTACTGAGTCGCAGTCAACATCAAATTGGACGAAATCTTATACAAAATCAGACCAAGCCCGTTTGTTGAAAGTGATTAAATAATGTCAGAACCCCATGAAACCTTGGTTATTTTTAGGCAAATCCTTTGATGTTTGCCTTTAAATTCATTATTTAGCATCTTAAACAAATTCTGTTTGCCTAAAAACCATCCATGAATCACAAAAATTCCCGAATGCGCACAAAATACTCCTCCATTTTCGGCATCTTTCTTTTTGCCATCGCTGCCATCGTAAGCAGTTGTAAGGTGAAGTTTGAAGAACCTAAAAAACTCTTCGATCAGGGCTACTACAGACAATCAGCCGTGTTGTTTGAAGAATTCTCCAAATCCACCAAAGACAAAAAGCTAAAAGAAGAGGCCATATTTTACGCTGCTGAGGCCTATCGCCTTTCAGATGAATATGACAAAGCCGCACGTCTGTATGACAAAGTCTTGAAAAAAGACCCAAAAAACACCAAAGCTTTGTTGATGCGCGCCAACATGCTGAAGAAAATGGAATTGTACCGTGAGGCCTTAGACGCCTACGACATGTACTTGGCCGAAGTTCCTGGAGATACCATGGCTGAATACCGCAAACAAGGTTGTGAATTGGCGTTGATGTGGACCCCAGATAGCTCTCAATACGAAGTAGAGAACTTCAAAGTGGCGAACACAAAATCCAACGACTGGGCGCCGATGATCGCTGGCAAAAAAGACGATGTACTTTTCTTCGTTTCAGACCGTGAAGGTGGAAACAGCAAGCGATTGTATGAGGGCACCATGGAAACTTGGACCGATATCTGGTCTGTAGAAAAATCGGGCAAAAAAGGAAAAGAAAAGTGGGGCAAGCCTTTGTACAAAGACAAAACTGATAAAATTAGCACCAAAGCCAATGACGGTCCGATGACTTTCGACAGTCGTTACAGCACCATGTACGTAACACAGTGCGGACATCGTGATAAAGACAAATCAACCAAGTGCGCGATCTATGAATTGAAGAAAGTGGGTCCAGAATGGGTGATGGGCGATGCCCTCGACTTCTGTAAAGAAGATACTGCCCATACCTACGGTCACCCCGCTTTAAGTCCCGACGGCAAAACCCTTTACTTCTCATCAAACCGCGAAGGTGGTTTGGGTGGATTTGATATTTGGGCCGTAAACTATAGCAAACGTTCTAAGTCATGGGGTAACCCGATTAACTTAGGTCCAGATATCAATACCAAAGGCAACGAATACTATCCCTACTTCAACAAGCACGACAACAAATTGTACTTCTCTTCAGATGGATGGCCTTCTTTGGGTGGTTTGGACATCAATAACGCCGAACCTACTGATGAGATTGGCGTTTGGAGAGAGCGTGAAAACTTGCGTGAGCCCATCAACTCAGGTGGTGACGATTTCGGTATCACCTTTATGGAAGGCGATGCAACCAAAGGATTCTTCTCTTCTAACCGTGGTGATCGTAAAAACAACGACGATATCTATTCGTTCGACATCACCCCCATCATCATCACCATCCGTGGTACCATTACTGATTGTAATACCAAAAAACCTTTGGCCGGTGCAACCGTTGTGTTGAGCAATGATCGCGATACCACCAAAATGATTTTGAAGACCGACGAGCAAGGGGTTTACACCGCCAAATTGCGCGAAAAAACCAACTACGAAATCTTCGCCAAATACCCAGAAAAATACTACTTCGAAGCAGAGCCAGAAAGCAGAACCACCTACGGTATTCGCTTGACCACTGAGCTTGTTCAAGATTTCTGTTTGGAAAACCCATTGGAAAAGGTCATCACCTTGCCCATTTTCTATGACCTTGACAAAGCATTCATCCGCCCAGATGCAGCGCGCATTTTGGATACGTTTGCACAAACCGTGTTGATGCGCTATCCCAAGTTGATTGTGGAATTGGGATCTCATACCGACTGTCGTTCTAGCTACGATTACAACGTAAAATTGGCTCAACGTCGTGCCGATAGCGCCCGTACTTACTTAATGAAAACTTGGAAAATCGACTCTGCGCGTATTGTAGCACGTGGATATGGCGAAACCCAGTTGATCAACGACTGTAAGTGTGAAGGCGGAAAAGTAACAGGCTTCACGCCGTTCATCCAAAACAAAACCAAGAAAATGGTGGTTGAAAAAGATGCCGTTGGTAACGTGACACGTTCATATTATGAGCGTTACAAACCATCAGAAATCAAATTCATCAACGATACGGCTTATGTTCCTTGTGATGAGTTCCAGCACCAACAAAACCGTAGAACAACCGTTCGTTTCGGATTTGAAGGACAAATCTCTCGAGCGATCGTTAACCAAGATGTTGATATCAACAACACAAACATCGGTAAGCAAGAAAAAGACAGTGCAGAAGCTGCGAAGAAAGCGGTTGAGGCCCCTGCTGCCGGAAGTGGTTTGGATATATCTTACGCAGTTCGCGCCAAGTTGGGTAACAATGCCGGCAAGCCAACCATCAACTTGATGGTATTGGATAAAGAACCCACTGCATTTGCATTTGACTACAATGGCAAATACACTGCAATTCCTTTGGAAGTGGCTGCCTCTTGGTTCAAATCTAAGTTGATTAGCAAGAAAGACTTCTTGGAAGGTGAAAAACTGAAAGTTGGTAAAGTGAAATTGCCAAGCAACAAATTCATGATCACCAAGTTGGAATTGAATGGTTTCGTTATCAACAACGTGACTTTCCAAATCACCGACAAAGTAGATCAACCTACCCTAGGTAAGAGTTTCTTCAAGGTATTCAAAACAGAATCATACATCACTGATTCAGAGTACATTTTGATCCCCAAGAAAGCGCCTAAGAAACCAAAACCCGTTCGCGCACCCAAGCCAACCCCTGGCAAAAAACCAGCTGAGGGTGATACTGCAGAAGGTGCCGAGGCACCTGCCCCAGCAGATGGTGGCTCAGCCCCAGCGGAAGAAAAGAAAAAATAAGGCTGCATTCAGCACATAAACAGAAAAGGCGAGATGAACATCTCGCCTTTTCTGTTTATAGATTCGGTTGAATCAGTCGCTCATGCCATTCTTACCAATGGAACTTGCATCTTCAACCAACTAATTGCTACAAAATCTTACAAAATTGATTCGCGAACGCGAATCAATTTCTCCATCAAACCAGCGAACTGATCCATTGGCAACATATTGGCCCCATCGCTTTTCGCCACTGAAGGATTTGGATGCGTTTCGATAAACAAACCATCACAACCCACCGCGATCGCTGCTTTTGCAATGGTCTCAATAAGCTCCGGCTTACCACCCGTTACTCCCGAACTTTGATTGGGTTGCTGCAAGCTGTGTGTAATATCCATCACCACAGGCGCACCGAACTTCTGCATTTCAGGGATGTTCCTGAAGTCAACCACCATATCGCCATAACCAAACATATTGCCGCGATCTGTGAGTATCACCCGGTCGTTCCCGCTGTCTACGCACTTTTGCTGAGCGTGTTTCATGGCATCCGGACCCGCAAACTGTCCTTTCTTGATATTCACCCACTTCCCCGTTTGGGCCGCAGCCACCAACAAATCGGTTTGCCTGAACAAAAATGCAGGGATCTGAAGTACATCTACATATTGCGCCGCCATCGCCGCTTCCTGCGATTCATGGATATCCGTAACGGTTGGAATATCGAAATGAGCCCCAACTTCGGCCAAGATCGACAGGGCTGCCTCATCGCCAATACCGGTAAAAGAATCGATTCGAGAACGATTGGCTTTGCGATAACTGCCTTTAAAAATCAGGGGTAATTGCAATTGCTCACTCACTTTCACCAAGTGCTCCGCAATGGTAAAGGCCATATCACGTCCTTCAATGGCACAAGGGCCCGCCATCACAAAAAAGCGGTTAGAATCGGTGAATTTGAGTTTGGGAATAGCAGGAATCATGCTACAAAGATATCCTCAAACTCAATAGCTATAAAAACTAAAACTCTGGTTATTCCCATTGCGGTCTTTGCCCACGATCTCTATCCTACCTCTGGCTCCTTCCATGGCCGCGATCAAATCCTCTGGTTCTCCAAAGGTTTTCCCATTGAATTTCACCACCACAAAGCCTTCACCCAATCCCATTTGTGAAATGGTTTTCCCCCGTTGAATGTTCAACAACCGGATACCCGTAGTCAGTCCAAACTTTTGCAAATCACTTGCTGTCAATGGCTGAAAATCCGCGCCCAGCAACTTGCTATTAACCGCGCCCTTCATCAGCAGGGCCTGATTCTCAGATTTTCCGATCAATCCCAGCTCCGCGGTAAATTCTTTACCCTCACGCAATACTTTCAATGTCAATGTTTGACCGGGACGTTTATAGGCCAAGTGCTCATCGAACATGGGTTTCCCGTCTACCGGCATCCCACCCAACTGCGTAATGATATCGCCAACCCGAATACCTGCCTTGAAAGCCGGACCATCTTCTACCAATTCTGTCACTTTCACCGCATCGTTACTGAGATTATATCGCTTCAATTCATCAGAACTCACTTCGCCTACCGTCATCCCTGAAAACGCCCTTAACACAACGCCGTTATCCATCAAGTCGGCAACCACTTTCATGACGATGTTCGATGGAATCGCAAAACCATATCCAGAATAACTACCGGTATTGCTTTGAATGGCGGTATTGATGCCAACAAGTTCACCGCGCAGATTGACCAGTGCACCACCCGAATTGCCGGGGTTGATGGCTGCATCGGTTTGAATGAAGCTCTCTATGGGAAACTGATTCTTTACGATATTGATGTTGCGACCTTTTGCACTCACAATCCCCGCGGTTACCGTGCTGGTTAAATTAAACGGATTGCCCACTGCCAACACCCACTCTCCTACTTTCACTAGGTCTGAATTTGCAAACGCCACCGCAGGCAAATTGTTCGCTTCAATTTTCAAAACCGCCAAATCAGAACTCGGATCGGTGCCTACCACTTTGGCCGTGTATTCCGTTTTTGGCTTGTTCAATACCACAGTAATTTTGTCAGCACCCTGAATCACATGGTTGTTTGTGACGATGTATCCATCCTTACTTACAATCACACCAGAGCCGGTGCTGGCTGCCTGTCCGCGCGAACCAAAAGGATCAAAATCCCAGAAGAGGCCGCTGAAAGGACTTTCATATTGCACGGTACTCACCGTTTTAATAAAGACTACTGCTGGTGTAGATACGGCAGAAGCCTGCTCAAAACCCAATGGCGTTGCGTCATTCACCGAAATCGCCCTGGACCCTGGCATCGCACTGACATCCCCCGCTACCGTCAATCCCGCGGAAGGCGGTTTCAACCAATTTGCATTGTACAACCAAGCGCCCAAGTATCCAAATGTCATGGACAATAACAAAAGGGAAGATCCCAAAAGCAGCGATTGTTTGACTGTAAATCTCATGTTCCTGCTAAAATCAAAAATGTTGCCAAAGTAGGCACCCACAATATTTGGAATACTGGGGTGAAAAATTGTCAGTGAAAGTATCTTAAAACGTCGCTTCCGACGCAACCATTACATCCCAGGAAACAACCCACGCTGCAAAGCAACGTCGCTCTTCCAAGGTCCGGGCATCATCAACAAAATAATGGCCAAGGCAGCCAGTAAAAACCACTTGGTGTTGGCTTTTCCTGCTTTTGCTGAACGATGTCCCACGGTGATCAAAGCAATAGCAATGATCATCATCAACGCATGCTCCACCGCGAAGAAACGAACGGCGGCATTTTTCATCGCCTCGCCCATCCCCAAATTCTTGATTTGCTTCAAACCCCACTCGCCTCCAAACCACTGGATCAATCCAATCAGCAACATCACATGCGATGAAATCATCATGATCAGGGTTTCTTTTCCATTCTTGCCTTTAAACGCATTGAACAATGACCAAACGAGGGTAATCACGATCACCCAACGCAACAAATTGTGTAAATGAACCAAACCGGTGTACATACTGTTATTTTTGAACGAATATAGAAATAAAAGCGTTCCCCTGCCACCACTATCAAAACTGAATCGTGAAAAAAACATCCAACACCGCTCAAAACTTCATATTAAGCACACGCCATGCTCGCGTTTTTCAACCATTAGCGCTGCTGATGATTGCGCTATATGGATTGTGTAGCCCAATAACGCTATCTGCCCAACATTATCTCATTCCCACACGATTCAATCAATCGCCAACGCCGCCAGCACCGGCATATTGCAACCGCGAACATTGGAGCGCCCTGCCCACCATGCTAGACCCCGCAGATCGCAGCCCCAAGGGCTATGCCGAAAACCAAGACCAAGCCGAGGCCGATGTGTTTTTCATTCACCCCACAACGTACACCGAAAAACCCAAAACCATTTATGCTTGGAATCATGATTTACGCGATGCTTCACTCAATGACGGCGTAGACAACAGTGCCACACTCTTTCAAGCATCCGCCTTCAATTTGGCGGGAAAAGTATATGTACCGCGTTACCGACAAGCGCATTATTCGGTTTTCCTAACATCCCACCCCGAAGATAAGCAAGCCGCACTAGACACTGCCTACAGCGATGTTTCAGCTGCGTTTCAGTACTTCTTAGACCACTATAACCAAGGTCGGCCCTTCATCATCGCCTCACACAGCCAAGGCACCATTCATGCCGCCCGATTACTACAAGACTTTGTGATAAACAAGCCCCTGCAATCCCAACTCGTGGCTGCCTACATCCCTGGCATGGCCGTTCCCCAAGATTCATTACCGGGACTGCCTCCGTGTTTGAGCGATACGGCCACTGGCTGTTTTGTGAGTTGGTCTACCTACGAAAAAGGATACATTCCACCATATTACGAACTCGGACTGGCAAGAGCGATTTGTGTCAATCCCATCAGTTGGAACACCTCCGAAAACTACACACCCAAAACACTCCATAAAGGCGCGGCACTTCGACCCTTCCACCTACCATTACCCCAAATTTGCGACGCCCAAGTACATGGGGGTATTTTATGGGTCACCAAACCCAAATTTCGAGGATCTTGGTTATGGACCGATAAAAATTACCACATGGGCGACATCAACCTCTTCTACTTTGATATCAGAGAGAATGCCGCGCTGCGGGTTAGAAGTTACTTACAGCAGCATTGAGGCAGGTAAAAAGTGCATTTTAGTCGTTTCTAATCGACTTTAAACGTTTATCACCACATTCTCCGTTTTGCGGTCGTATTTTTGCAGTAACCCTTGAATATGAACTGGAAAAAAATCGCCAAATATACCGGAATCAGTTTGGGCGCTTTGCTCGCCATTTTATTGATTTTACCCTTTGCTTTCAAAGGAAAAATTGTGTCTGCGGTCAACGATGCAGCCAATAAAAACTTGAAAGCCACGGTGAGTTTCAATCCAGACCTGTCGCTGAGTTTGATCCGCAATTTTCCCAACCTCAGTTTGGGTATTGACGATTTAAAAATTGTGGGCAAGGATTCCTTTGCAAACGATACATTGATCAACGCCCCACACCTGAGATTGGTTGTAGATCTTGCATCGGTGTTTGGGGGTGGTGAAATTGTCATTCGCAAAATCCACATGGAAGACGCCAGGGCTAACATCATTTTCCTCAAAAGCGGGGCTGCAAATTTTGATATCGCCATCGCCGATACCACAGCAAGTGCCGAAACAACCGCCGACACCAGTGCCCCAATGAAGCTCAGCATCAAAGAGCTCAACATTGAAAATACCCGCATCCATTATATGGATCACTCCCTCGATTTTGAATTAACCACAGAAGGAACCAATCTCTTGAGTGAGGGCGATTTTGCCGATGCGATTTTCACCCTTAAAAACAACATCAACATCGACAGGGCGAGCTTATCATTTGCCGGAATGACCTTGTTGTCGAAAGCCAATATTCAAGGAAAAACGGCCATCGACATGGACTTGAACCAAATGAAATTTGGCTTCGCAGACAATGAATTCAAAATCAATGATCTCCCATTGATTGCCAAAGGATGGGTAAAAATGGGCGAGGTAGATATGGATATGGACATTGATGTACGCACACCCAACAGCGATTTCAAATCGTTTTTGAGTGTAGTACCTGGCTGTTACACAGAAAACTTTGCCGATGTCAAAGCCACCGGAACCATGGGCTTGGTATTCACCATGAAAGGGATCATGAACGATTTGCGCATGCCTAGTACGCATGTTGAACTCAAGGTGAAAGATGCTGGATTTCAATATCCTGCAATGCCAGCCAACGCGAGCAACATACAGTTGAATTTTCTGTTAGACAATACAGATGGAAATCCCGACAACACCCATGTTGTGATTGCGCCATTTAGTGCCAATTTGGGTGGCGATAAATTGGCCGTTTCTCTCGACATGAAAACGCCCGTTAGCAACCCTTACGCCAATGGCAAAGTGGATGTCAATATTCACCTAGATCGTTGGAAGCAGCTCATCCCGCTTTCAACTGGGACTCAAGTTGCTGGGGAGATTGATGGGCATTTTCAGTTTGCAGGACATTACAGTGCCATTGCCAAGGAACAATTCAATGATCTCCAGGCCGGTGGGAATCTCCAACTGAAAAACATTGCCTACTCATCAAGCAGTACTTTACCCTTGGGTATTCAAAATTTGACGATGAGCATGAGTCCAACCGACTTTGACCTCGCTGTTGACCAACTCAAATACGGAAAATCTGCCATGAACATCCGTGGCAAACTGCAGAACATGCTCGGCTACTACTTGAACAATGAAACTTTACAAGGTCAGTTGGTCATCAACAGCAACAGCATGGACTTAAATGAATGGATGGCAGCTATGTCGACCGGTCAAACAACCGAAGCAACCACCACCGCAGACAATGCCACTGAAAGCAACGTTGAAGCGAGCAATAGTACCGCCAGCGAATCGCCCCGGATACCCGAGAACTTAGACCTTATGTTTAACATGAATGTAGGTCGTTTGTTATACGAGGATTATGACTTACAACAAGCCACAGCAAAAGCGGAGATTAAATCAGGCGTATTGACCATCAACCCATTGGCGGCATCAATTTTTGGTGCACGCATGGAGATTGCGGCCTTGAGTTATTCTTATCCAATGGGTGGAAAACCCACGGTGAAAGGGGGATTCAATGTATTGAATGTCAATCCCGCGAATCTTGCCACCACTTTCGCATTGGTTAAAGAATACGCCCCCATTGTTGGACGTATCCAAGGTTTGGCCAACATCGAAACGCAAATGGGCATGCAACTCAAACCCAATATGGACATGGATTTAGGGAGTCTTACTGCAGGGGGATTGTTCAATCTATTTAGTGGCAACTTAGATGTGCCTTCATGGATGGGAGAAACCGCCAAACAATTGCAGTGGGGCAGCAGCGACAAACTTGCGTTGAAGCCCACAAAAGCAGGTTTCTTGATTGAAAACGGACAATTCAAACTCAAGGATTCTATCGGCGTGGCATTACCCAAAGAAGGCCAAATGAAATTGGGAGGTTATGTAGATTTGAACAAGCAACTCCATTTGGGCGGAACCTTGATGGCCAAGGGCAGAAAGTTGCCATTTACCATCACTGGCGACATGAAAAATCCCAAATTAACGGTGGGATGGAAAGGTGCTCTCAAAGAGGCCGCGGCACCCATGGTGAATCAGCTGAAGGACAAAGCCTTTGATGCGATCAACAAACAAGTTGCACAGATACTGCAAGAAGCCAAGGAAAAGGCCGATTTGATGAGAAAGAATGGCAAAGAAACAGCCGATAAAATGCGCACTGAAGCCAAAGAGTTAGCGGCAAAACAGCGAGCTGAAACCGACAAGGCCTATGCGATGGCCATGGATAAAGCCAAAAAAGAAGCCGATGCTTTGGTCGCCGCAGCCAAAGACCCTTTACAAAAGAAATTGGCCAAAGTAGCGGCTGAAAAATTGTTGAAAGAAGCGGAGAAGAAAGCGGCTGATGCCAAAGCGGAAGGATACAAATTGGCCGATCAAACGGAATCGAAAGGCAATCAAAAGGCCGATCAATGGGAGTCTTCTGTGAACGACAAAGCGGATCAAGTTGAGTTAGCGGCAAAAAACCGTACCGATGAAATGATCAAGCAAGCGCAGCAAAAAGCAGACGCCGCTACCAAATAAAAGAACCATGATTACGGGGTTGGTTTTGGCGGGGGGTGAAAGTCGGAGGATGGGCCACGACAAAGCGTTGATCATGTTGGGCGATACACCGGCCTATTTGGCCATGGCCAATATGCTGCTGCTATTTTGTGACCAAGTTTTCGTGAGTTGCAGGGAAGACCAACAATTAACTTTTGGTGATAACCCAAACATTGTTGGGTTGTTTGACCGGCCGGCTCACGCCGGCCGGGGCCCCATGAGTGGTATTCTCTCCTTCCTGAATCACACCTCAGACAAGCCATTATTCCCTCCCCAATCCGACCTTCTGCTGCTGGGGTGCGACTACAGAAACATGACAGAAGAAACACTGGGACGGTTGGTGGCGGTTGGACAAACACAACAGCGGATATGCTGCTACCAAAATCATATCACCGGAATCACAGAACCCCTGGTGGCATACTTTCCCGCAAACTGCCTACAAGAACTTAACGCCTTTGGGTCAACCCAGTCATCGGTCAAACAATTTGTAGATACCCATAATGCCTGTATATTGCCTACCGATATCCAAACCCTGAAAACCCTGAGAAGTTTTGATCAATGAGTGATAAATTCAGCATATCTCCCACCGAAATCCATCGACTTGAAGGCAATAAATCAAGTCGCACCCCCGATTTTGTTAGCGTGGAAGAACCACTCGAAATCCAATTGATCACGGGCAATTCTCCCAATCCTCACCCCATTTCCGTAACCATGCGCACCCCAGGAAATGACCCCGCCCTGGCCATTGGATTTTTATTTACCGAAGGCATTATCCAAAACCACCACGATGTGCAATCAGTGGTTGAAACAGATAACACAAACAATCAGTCGCTGGTCGTTACCCTGCGCCCAGAAGTGCCTGTAGACCTCACCAAACTAGAACGACACTTCTACACCACCTCAAGCTGTGGCGTATGCGGCAAATCCTCGCTGTCAGCAGTGCAACAACAGTGCAACATAGAACTGCCCAAAACCCAGTGGAAAATAACACCCAACATCCTGTATTCCCTCCCCGAATCGCTCCGAAAACAACAAGCCAATTTTGAACAAACCGGCGGAATCCATGGATGTGCGCTGTTTGACCTTGACGGACAGTTAATCCTGTCCTCGGAGGATGTGGGCCGACATAATGCTCTTGATAAACTAATCGGTCAATGCCTCATGAGTGCGCAGCCAACGTCTGCCATCCCCAGCATTCCCTTGAACAACCACATCCTTTTACTCAGCGGCAGAATATCCTTTGAACTAGTGCAAAAAGCAGCCATGGCTGGGGTTAGACTGATCGCAGCCGTGGGTGCCCCCTCGAGCTTAGCCATTGATTTGGCCGAAGAAATGGGTATCACCCTGGTTGGATTTCTGCGGGGCGAACGCTGCAATATCTACACGCACCACCACAGAATTTCATCGGCCAGTTAAATTCACCGTTTATGAAAATCAGAATTACCGAAAATACCTTGCGGATTCGACTGTCAGACAGCGACTTAAATCAACTTGTCAGCCACACCCCACTGTCCGTTTCACTCCCCTTCGGCGTCAGTGAATTTCGCATCACCCTGACAACCGGCGACAATACCCAAACCACCCTCGTCAATAAGGAAATCACGGTTGCCATCGCAACGGAAACCCTTATTCCTTGGATTAACAGCAACGAAAACACCCTTTCTACCACCATCGCACATCCAAACAATCGCACACTCAACGTCTTCGTTGAAAAGGATTACTTGGGTTAAGCCACAATTTTGTACTTTTGAGTTAATCGCAGCCATGGCAACGAAGAACGGACAAAACACATCAACGCACGATACAGCAACCACTACAGTTCACGCGGAAACGCCTGAACAATTGCTTAACCTACGTTTGCACAAACCCAGTGTTTCTGCAGCAGGATTAACAGGGGTAAAAGTCGCCGTGCAGCACGTACTGAAAGAAATGAACCCCGCCCGCGGTGCCAAAGCCCTCTTCGCACTCAATCAAAAAGGCGGATTCGACTGTCCCAGTTGCGCTTGGCCTGATCCCGATGATGAGCGATCTCCCATCGGAGAATATTGTGAAAACGGTGCCAAAGCCGTGGCAGATGAAGCCACCACCAAGCGTTTGACACCCGATTTTTTTGCCAAAAACAGCGTGGCGGATTTGTCGTTACTCAACGACTATGAAATTGGGAAAAAAGGCAGAATTGCACAACCCATGTACCTCGCCGAGGGTGCATCACACTATACCCCCATCAGTTGGGACGATGCCTTTGGGAAAATCGCATCCCATTTAAACAAACTCAAATCGCCCAATGAGGCGGTATTTTATACTAGCGGACGTACATCGAACGAAGCCGCATTTTTGTATCAACTTTTTGCCCGCGAATACGGCACCAACAACCTCCCCGATTGCTCGAACATGTGCCATGAATCCAGTGGTGTGGCCCTCAATGAGAGTGTGGGTATCGGAAAAGGCTCAGTAAAACTGGAGGATTTCTACAAGGCCGAAGCCATCCTGATCATCGGTCAGAATCCCGGCACCAACCACCCCCGCATGCTCAGCGCCTTGCAAAAAGCGAAAGAGTGCGGTGCCACCATCATTTCCATTAACCCCTTGCCCGAAACCGGACTGATCGCATTCTCGGATCCGCAGTCTGTAAAAGGTGCGCTGGGCATGAAAGCCCGACTCACGGATATTTTCTTGCAAGTAAAGCTCAACGGCGACATGGCGCTTATTCAAGCCATCGAAAAGTTACTGCTCGAAGAGGAAAAAAAGGCGCCGGGCACAGTACTTGATCATAATTTTATTGCCAACAACACCCAAGGATTTGATGCTTGGAAGGAAAATATCGAAGCGCAATCGCTAGAAAAACTCATCGAACAAACCGGTCTCAGACAGTGGCAAATCGATGAAACGGTGGCGGCGCTCAAAGACAAAACCAAGATCATTGCTTGCTGGGCGATGGGACTCACACAGCATAAAAACGCGGTGGATACCATCAAAGAAGTGGTGAATTTGTTGCTCATCAAAGGCAGTATCGCCAAGGAAGGCGCAGGCACTTGTCCGGTCCGTGGCCACTCCAACGTACAAGGCGATCGCACCATGGGCATCTACGAAAAACCACCCCAAGCGTTCTTGGATCGCATCGAAAAAGCATTCGGATTTCACCCGCCACAAGCCCACGGCTACGATGTGGTTGACTGTATCCACGCGATGCATAAAGGCGATGCAAAAGTGTTCTTTGCGATGGGTGGAAACTTCCTATCCGCGAGTCCCGATACCGAATACACGGCCGAGGCATTGCAAAATTGCGACCTCACAGTGCAGGTGTCTACCAAGCTGAATCGCAGTCATTTGGTGACCGCCAAAGAAGCGATTATCCTCCCCTGTTTCGGCCGATCAGATTCAGATATCATCAACGGCGAACACCAGTTTATAACCTGCGAAAACTCTATGGGTGTGGTGCAGATGTCGAAAGGAAAACTCAAACCCGTCTCCGGCGATCTTCGCAGCGAACCACACATTGTGATCGGCTTGGCCACGGCAACATTGGGCAGCAAAAGCGTGATTCCATGGGATAAATATGCCACCCATTACGACCACATACGCGATGCGATTGAGGCCAGTATCCCTGGGTTCGACAATTACAATCAACGTGCGCGCGAAATGGGTGGATTCTATTTGCCTAACTCGGCCCGCGACGGAAAGTGGAATACCTTGAATGGCAAAGCCAATTTCAATGTGGCAACGCCCGTGGCTATCACTGTGGCCGACGATGAATTGATGATGATGACCATCAGAAGTCATGACCAGTTCAATACCACCATTTACGGTTTAAACGATCGTTACCGCGGGGTGGAGAACGAACGTCGTGTGATTTTCATGAACCCCAAGGACATCAAGAAATTTGGGTTTGAGGCAGGCGAATTGGTGGACTTATACAATTTCCACGGTGGTGTAGAGCGTGTGGCGAAGAAATTCATCATTATCAGCTTCAACATTCCGGTGGGTTGCGCCGCTACTTACTTCCCAGAGGCCAACATTTTGGTGCCAATTGATTCCGTGGCCGACAAAAGCAATACGCCCACCAGCAAGATGGTGATTCTCAAGTTACGCAAGCACGGGTAAACTCAAAGGCGCTTCAACACATCTACAGTGCGCTGAACCATTTCTGGGGTAACGTCTAAGTGTGTCACCATGCGAATATGTTTGTCTGACATGGCCGATACACGGATATTTTGAGCTGACAATGCGGCAACGGTTTCTGCAACGGTTCCGGGCGATGCCACCTCAAAAATGACAATATTGGTTTCCACCGGGAAGATTTCACCCACCCAATTACAGCTTGCCAACGCCGATGCCAACAACTTGGCATGTGCGTGATCTTCCGCCAAACGATTGATGTTATTTTGCATCGCAAAGAGTCCAGCCGCAGCCAAATACCCCGCCTGATGCATCCCGCCGCCCATCACTTTCCGCACCCTGCGCGACTGTTTGATAAAGGCCGCATCGCCCAGAAGCACACTCCCAACCGGCGCACCCAAGCCTTTGCTCAGGCAAAGCGATATACTGTGAAACAACTTACCATACTCTTTGGGATTTTCTTGGTTCCCCACGATAGCGTTCATCAGTCTCGCCCCATCCAGGTGAAGTCCAAGTCCATGCGCATCGCACAGAGAACGAATTTTTGCGATTTCCGCCAAATTATAACAACTCCCACCCCCGCGATTGCAAGTATTTTCCAAACTCACGAGTCGCGTTCTTGCCCTGTGCACATCGTCGGGATTGATCAATGGCAAAATCTGATCAGCCGTAATTTGTCCGAAAGAACCCTGCACCAACCGCACTTGCGCCCCTGAATTCTTGGCGATGCCACCGCCTTCGTAAAAGTAGACGTGAGAACCCGCCTCGCAGATCACTTCATCGCCAGGTTGGGTATGCACCTGAATGGCGATTTGGTTTGTCATGGTGCCGGAAGGACAAAATAATCCCGCTTCCATCCCGAAAAAATCGGCCACACTGCGTTCCAGAGCATTCACGGTAACATCTTCCCCGAACACATCATCCCCCACTTGGGCCGCGAACATGGCTTGCAACATGGCTTCAGAAGGCTTGGTAAAGGTATCGGAACGAAGTTCTACGGGTGTGGGATTTAGACTCATGATGGGGTAAAATTACAACATCAAAATTGATTCTGTTTGAACCATGTTTGAACCGGCAAAAAACAGCAAGGCCCCAGATTGCTCTGAGGCCTTGATTTTACTGGGTCGGGATGGCGAGATTCGAACTCACGACCCCTTGCACCCCATG
>JAHEMG010000190.1 GCA_024643755.1 Flavobacteriales bacterium
CCGCATAGCGAATGCCATTGGCCACATCTTTGTCGCGCTCGTCACCATCAGGCACCACACGGATAGCCATAATCTTTACATTGTCGGCCACGCCATCCAAACCAATCCCGTTTCCGCGACTGGCTGCGATGATACCCGCTACGTGTGAACCGTGCGATGCGTCCGGACCGGCAACATTGTTGTTACCATATCCAATTTCGTGCGGATCGTTGTAGTTATCGCCTACAATTTCGCGGGGGTTGTAATCAACATTGTACTGATATTTCACTTGGGCTTCCATGCCGTGCAATGCCCGATCCAATTCATCATGCAACTTAGAATAACCCAACAATCCTACCAACATGGCAATACGATCACGCTTCTTTACTTCATTCGCCGGCACATTCAACGCTTTGATCTCCTTGCCTGTTGGTTGTTCCTTGCCGGTCATCTTTGCGTAACCCTCCAAAGTGGCCTTCAATTCTGTGTAGTTCGTATAATTTTCCTTGCTCGATTCGATGATGGTCTCTACCTCTGTCTTCAACGACTGATACGCCGCATACTCAGGGCTATTATTCACCTCTTCCGCCGATACATTTTTGAACTGCTCCTTGTACTTCAAATACAAACGAACCTTCTCCAAATGATCGTATTGCACCATTCTACCGTCCTTGCCACCGATGAAATTCCATCCCACAGTATCATCCACGTATCCGTTGCGGTCATCGTCGATGTTGTTAAAAGGAATCTCCCCCTTGTTGTGCCAAATCACGTCCTTCAAATCAGGATGGGCGATGTCTACTCCCCCGTCGATCACCGCTACTACGATGGTCTTTGAAGGCAATTTTGCTGCTTCACTGGCGTATGCCTTGTCCAATGAAATGCCCATGTTTTTCTTGGTGGGCGCCGCGTGATACCAATGCTTGTCGGGCTGCTTCTGTCCAAAAGCCTGAGAGCCAATGGTCAAACCCAAAATGAATATGATTGATTTTTTCATGTGATAGTTCGTTTAGTTTAATGTTGATTCAAAGTTATTCTTTCCTATAATGCTTGCCTACAATGCAATAAGTTGCAATTACCGCACGCGTTTGCAAAATACCAAAATGCTCACCGATTTGAAGGGAATCTTCGTTGTATCGCTGTTAAAAACCCACGTACGTAAGAAATTCTTCAAGGGTTTCCATTTGATTACATCCATCGGTGCCATGATGTATTCCACCTTTTCTATTTCAAAGCCATGATGCTCCAACAAGCCGCAGATTCTGCCTTTGGTGTAAATTCTGGCATGCGCCCAACGCTCGTGCAAGGGCCGTGGTAACCAACTGAAAAATGGCACCCGGTTCCAAGGCAACAAAGGCAATTTGGCTCCGTGCGTTTCAAAAATCCACCATTTGTTGGGCACCGATATCGCAGCGATACCCCCCACCTTCAAGCTCTTGGCGTAATTCGCAACCCCATCATCCGATGGCAAATGCTCAATCACCTCAAAGCTAATCAACCGATCCGCCGCCGGCTCGTAGGGCTTTGCCATAATGTCCCACACCCCAAACGACGCATTCTCAGCACCATGATCCGCCTTCAACGCCTCAAATTCCTGGGCATGCACCGATGCATACTCCAAACCCATCACAGATTTAAAGTGCTTGGCCATCGGCACGGCTGTATTCCCATTCCCACAACCGATTTCTACCAGGTTGAGTTCTTGTGATAAAAATCCAGGATACGCCTCCACCAGTGCAATTCTGCGTTGCACCAACAAATCATCGGTATCTGCCGGTTTACCCAAATAATGCTCTGCCTCAAACAACGCTTTATCTACCCTCGATGTATTACTCATACCTACTCTATTCTATTTATATTAAATGGGTTACGGTCAACTTTTCCGCTTTCCCAACAAATGCAATTTAAACAACAACCGCCTGAACAAAATCCACCCGTGGGCCATCAAATTGGGCAAGGTTCCGTAGTGTTTGCTCAACACCGCATAACGCTCCTTCCAGGCCTTTTGCGTGTGCTGATAACTGCTGCCACCCGTCTCAAAATCACTCAATACCCCGTCTATGCGCAAGGAAGGATATCGCATCGACTTCAAAGCCGAAATCATCCAATCTACATCCGCCGCCAACCGATATTGCACGTCGTAATCACCTGCTATGCTCCAACGCACCAACACACTTTGGTGACATACATTCATGCCAAACCGAAAGCTATTTCCATTCAACTTCTTCGGAAATGGCTGCGGCTTCAATTGAGAAATTAAGCCCAGTGACTGTCCTTCCGAATCAATGAACATCGTATCTCCAAAAATCACATCCGGCAAAATACCCTCATGTGATGCCTCAAACCCTTTGATACCCGTTAACACCGATGCCACCACCCCTTCGTCATGCAAAGCATCGCCCGCATTCACAAACCAAACATATTCACCATTCGACAAGTGCAAGCCCTTGTTCATGGCGTCATAGATGCCCGCATCCTTTTCAGAAACCAAGATATCGATCTGATTTCCCAGTCCCTTCAAATAGTCGACAGACCCATCCGTGCTACCGCCATCAATCACAATCCACTCAATCTCCTGGCGCTTCGTTTGGGCCAAAATAGAATCCACCGTGCGCTTCAACCCCACCCCATGATTGTAATGGATGGTGATGATCGATATCAGTGGATGCCTTTGCAAAATGGTTGTTGATTACCCCTCAGACTCGTCCTTCTTCATCACCAACTGCACCAAACTACCGCCCACCAACAACAAGATCAATGCCGATGAAGCCCATTCAATGTTCACCATTGTGCTGCGATCTGCAGGTTGGTAAACCCAAGTAACCGCATGGTTTCCGGCAGGAATTTCCAATCCACGCAACACATAATTCACGCGCAACGCTTTGGCTTCCTTGCCATCAATATAGGCCTTCCAAGCACCGTTCTTCTCGTTGTAGTAAATTTCACTAAACACCGCCAAACCTGCCTGTGCATTGTTGCTCACATAAGCAATACTGTCGTTGCTGTAAAACAACCTCGTTACCTTAGAAGCTGAATCAGTGGCAAAATTGCGGGCACCCAAAGCAAATCCCGTTGCCGCTCCCGCCTTGTAATCCGCCCCCTCAATCACCGCATGCTTGCGCAAGTTCAACCCGTTGATCAAATTCAACGCATCCTTCGCCGTAGCCGC
>JAHEMG010000113.1 GCA_024643755.1 Flavobacteriales bacterium
CTCAGCAAAGACTATGTGATTGTATCGCTGTATGTTGACGATAAAAAAATCAACCTACCCGAATCGCAATGGTTCAGCACACCCGCTGGCAAAAAAATCACCAAGCTGGGCGATAAAAATGCCCATATCGAAGAAGCCTACTTTGGCAAAACCACACAACCGCTCTATTGCTTGTTGGATGCCAATGAGAACTTATTGCAACCCGCCTTGGGCGCAGATCATTTCAAGTTTGCCGTTGACCCCTTCGTAGAATTTTTGAAAGCCGGTGTTGACCAATACAACAAACGCAAATAATCGCTAAGCATGAATTCACGCATTCTATCACATTTCCAAGAGGCCCTGCAAACCCTGCAGCAGTTCATGGACGATGCTGAACAAATGAACAACATTGACCGGGCTGCGCAAGCCATGCTGCACGCCATAAAGGACGATGGGAAAATCCTCTCCTGTGGCAATGGAGGCAGTCATTGCGACGCTATGCACTTCGCAGAGGAACTCACCGGCAGATACCGCAATCACCGTCCCGGCATCGCCGCTATTGCCATCAGCGATGTGAGTCATATTAGCTGTGTTGGTAACGATTATGGATACGATCAAGTATTTTCACGCTACGTAGAAGCCGTTGGTAGAAAAGGCGATGTATTACTCGCTATCAGCAGTAGCGGAAATAGCGCAAACGTGATCAAAGCCATCGAAGCGGCCAAGGAAAAAGGCATGATTGTGGTGGGCTTGACAGGCAAAGACGGTGGAAAAATGGCCGCCTTGGTAGATATCGAAATTCGTGCACCCTACTCGAGCTACGCCGATCGGGCACAAGAAATTCACATCAAAGTCATTCACTCACTCATCGATTCCATCGAAGTGGGCTTAGGTTACACGAATTAATCGTATTATTGCCGCAATGCATTTCATTGGATTTATTGGTATCGTAGTCATCTTTGCTTTGGCATTTGCCCTTTCGAACAACCGCAAAGCCATCAATTATAGAACCATCGGCGTAGGACTCTTGCTTCAAGTCTTGTTGGCCATCTTTATTTTAAAAACCCCCATGGGCAAATCGGTTTTTGCGACCTTGGGCAAGATGGTACAAAAACTGTTGCAATTTTCTGATAAAGGTGCAGAATTTATCTTTGGTCCTTTGGCCAGAGACGCGCAAATGCAGGAAGTTTTTGGACAAAATTTCATCTTCTTTTTCCGTGTGATGCCCACCATTATTTTCATCGCGGTATTGGTAAAAATATTCTATCACCTCGGCGTATTGCAGTGGATTATCAAACAGATCGCCAAGGGCATGCATTACCTGATGCACGTAAGTGGTAGCGAGGCATTGAGCAATATATCGTCAGCGTTTGTGGGACAGGTCGAGGCACAATTGATGATCGGTCCTTACGTAAAAGGGATGACAAACTCCGAATTATTGGCGTCTATGACCGGCTCTATGGCTTGTATTGCCGGCGGTGTTATGGCCACCTACATCCAAATGGGTATTGATGCCAGCAGTTTATTGGCGGCCAGTATCATGGCAGCGCCAGGGGCTTTGGTGATTTCTAAAATCGTTTGGCCCGAAACCGAGGTAAGCGAAACCGCAGGAACTGTAAAACTCGAAGTTAAAAAGGAAAATGCCAACCTACTCGATGCCATCTCTCAAGGCGCTTCGGAAGGATTGGGTGTCGCATTGAACGTTGTTGCGATGTTATTGGGTTTTTTAGCCCTGATCTACCTATTCGATTTTGTACTCGGTAGTCTGGGTGGTTTGGTGGGCTTGAAACTATCCCTAGAGTCGCTGTTGGGCTATCTCTTTTCAGGATTTGCCTATGTAATGGGTGTACCGAGTCAGGACGTGCAAGCTGTTGGCGGACTGATGGGAACCAAACTGGTGGTAAACGAATTTGTGGGCTATCTGCACTTGAAGGAAATTTCGTCTACGTTACAGCCGGTGAGTTTGGTTATTGCCACTTTTGCGTTGTGCGGATTCGCCAACTTTAGTTCTATTGCCATTCAAGTAGGTGGGATTGGTAAAATCGCGCCATCTCGCAGACAAGACCTCGCAAAATTGGGCGTAAAAGCACTGATTTGTGGCACCTTGGCCAACTACTTAAGCGCCACGATCGCCGGCATTTTATTGTGGCTATAACGTGCTATAATTGAACTACAGATTCTGATAAGGATCTTCTATCTCTCCCTCATCATCACCAAATACTTCCGAATCGTCCATTAATTCTTGTGTAGGCGGTAGCCATTTTATTCCTTTCCAGAAAGCAATGGAAACACCGGTGATTAAACCGCTCAAATGTCCTTGCCAAGACACTTTTGGATCCACCGGCAGCAATCCCCAAAAGAACCCGCCAAACATCAACAACACCAAAAAGAAGATGGCCATGGATTGTTTGGTTCGCTGAATCACCCCCATGGTAAGGACGAATCCACCAAACGCATACACCCAAATAGAAGCCCCTATGTGCGCTGTTTCTGCATGATGGGCATCCATGCCTATATTCCCTATGAACCAGAGCATTACAGAGGCCATCATATGCTGTAAGAACCAAAATCGTAACCACTGCGTAGGGAACTGAATCATGAACAAGCCAGAAAAAATACTCAAGGCGATTATATTCCCCCATAAATGGTCCCAGGAGCCATGGACAAATGCGCCAAGAAATACACCTGTAAGGTTATGCGTATTCAAAGGCAAGATCGCCCAACGCACTGTAGCACCAAACCAATTGGGGGTTCCATATTGAAAGAGCAACATCAGGGAGAGCAACATCAAGAGCATTGCCAAAATTGATTGCCTGCGTGCCAACATGGTTTTTAATGGTTATAAATCAATGGAAGCATTGAGCCAGCCATTTTCAATGCTTGCCCCATAACGTTCGTAAAATAAAATGGCCGGGGTATTCCAATCCAGTACTTGCCATACCATTCTGCGGTACTGCTTGCTTCGGGCGTGGTCGAGACAAGTCTCAAACAAGGCTTTCCCTATACCTTGGCCTCTGCATGATTCCGTTACGATGAGATCTTCCAGGTAAAGGACAGGGCCCTTCCAGGTAGAGTATCTAACATAGCAAATGGCCATCCCAACGATATAATTGTGTTGAACCGCTA
>JAHEMG010000001.1 GCA_024643755.1 Flavobacteriales bacterium
GCCGCCCTGAATTTGGATGTCGGCCTGCACGCCGTTCGGACCTCTTTGCCTCAGATCCACGCCTTCGATGTAGCCGAGCAATTCTGCGGTGGTTTGTAAGGGGATGTTGGCGATGTCTTTGCGCGACAGGATGGTGATGTTGCTGCCAAGGTCGTCCGCGGCGATGTTGAGTTTGCCGGCTTTGATTTCGGCGCCCATGATGGGTTCTGCCGTTTGGGCGATGCTGGGGCTAGCGCAAAAAAGGGCGCAGATGACTGCGCCCTTTTTGAATGAATTGAAAATCATGATTTTAGCTTTAGTTGTTTTGTGCCTTCTCGATGGCTTTTAGCAACAAGGCGCGGTGGGCTTTGGTTTCGCCGGAGCCTGGGTTGGCTTTGAGCAATTCCTGAATGCGTAGCACTTCGCTGTACATCACTGCTTTTGAAGCGGCATCGTAAGGGTTGCGTTCAGTTTGTAACGCACCGGCCAAGATACTTTCCATGTACATTTCTTGCAATACCATGCGATGGGTATTGACCATGCCTTTGAGGTCTTCCATGAAGATGCCATTGCTCATGGCGGTCATCATTTCCAACAAGGTGTACCGGTTGCCGTATTCGCGGGTATCGTTGATGCGCAACAAGGTTTTGGGGTTCAATAAATGCGCCAATACTTCGGCTTGCATGCGCGCTACTCGGTTGTGTAATTTTGGATCCTCTTCTTTGCCGAAGAAACCAAATCCCCTGCGTTGTTGTTGCAAGTAAGGAATCAAATCGCTAGGAACTTCCATCGCATTGGGTGCGAAAGCGTATTTCACGATGGCTTCCATGGCACGTTTTTGCTGGAAATAAGGAATGGGTTCGTAAGGGAATGGTGCGTTGGCTTGGCCGGGGATTGGACGGTTCACGTAGATGCCACCGATGTATCTGCTCATCACACCCACCATGGTAGAGTATGCGCCACTCAAAGAACTGTAGGCACCCACCATCGCTTGGTAGCTGCTTTCGTCTTGGGTGTGGGTGTTTTTGATGTTCTTCATCAACTCTTGCGTCATTTCGATGCGATCGATGCCGTAGCCCACTGCATCTGAGCTCAAGTCGTTGACCATCACACGGGGGTCGATGCCTTTTCCTGGCGAACGCATATCATCGGCGTCGTTGCCAAAAGTGAGTTTGGGTTCGATGCTGCGCTCGGTGATGGCTTTCAAACGTGCGGCTTCTGCGGCGGGGTCTTGAACGGCCTGACTGTAACCGTATTCGATGGCCCAGAGGTCGTACGGACCGGGTTCGGTTTGACAGTATTGCACATTGGTTTTGGTTTTGTGCAGGTTGATGGCGGGGTAGTCCATCACCGAGCCGATGAGGCCTGTTTTGTAGGTGAGGTTGGGGTCTGCCAATTCTGCGGGGGTATGAAGCTGAGAGGCTTTCATGTTGTGCATGAGGCCGAGGGTATGTCCCATTTCGTGGAGCACGAGGTAGTAAATGGATTCGTTGATCAGGCGCGATTTCTCAGCGGCTGTGGCGTTTTGGGCATCCAGGAGTGATTGAGCGAACATGTGTTCGTTGTGCATGCAATCGGCTGCGTAGCAACCTTGGAAGCCGTGGAGGTTGGTGTGAGATTCTTCGTTGCGCAGGGCTTCGATGAGTTCTGCGGGGGTGTGGATTTCGCCACCATCGGTTTTGAACAATTTTTGGGCACGGAATCGGTTGGTGAGGAACACGTATTCAAACATGATATCAGCACCGAGGATTTCGCCTGTGCGGGGGTTGGTAAAGCTTGGGCCGTATCCACCGAAAGGGGGGTTGGGCGAAGATGTCCAACGGAGGACGTTGTAGCGAATGTCACCGGCATCCCATGAGGCGGTATCGGGCTGTTCGAATACTTGCACGGCGTTTTGGAAACCGATGGGTTCGAAGGCTTTGTTCCATTGGAGGGCGGCCTTTTTGATGGTTTCGCGATATTCAACGGGGGTGGTATTTTCGATCCACCACACGATGGGTTTTACGGGTTCTGATAAAAGGGCTGTTGGGTCTTTCTTTTGTAGGTCCCAGCGATGGATCACGTCGCGATAGTTCACGGCGTTGGGGGTGGTCATATCGTTGACTTGTTCGGTAAAGAATCCCACGCGGGCGTCATCGAAACGGGGTTGGAAATTGTTTTTTGGTACTTGTATGATGGAGTGTTGGAGTTCCACGTTCACGGCGCGGGCATCGGCTACGTCTTCACCACCGGCGGTAGGGGCTGGGTTGTCGTACACGTAACGCACCACGAGATCTGTATTTTGCGGAAAGTTGCGGATGTTGATGTATTGGGTTTTGCCTTTGGCGAGCATGCCCAATTTGAATCCTTCGGCGCCGGGTCTGCCACCTTCTTTGATTTGGTGGAGTTTTTCGGTGAGGAAGAGTTCATCGGCATCGATGAGGAAGTCGCCGGTTTTTTTGTTTTCGGCGATGATTTTTTCGAAGGCCAGGGGTGCATCGGAGATGTTGGCGTTTTTACTTTTTGCCAATGCTGATGCGGGATCGAAGTAATAGTTGGTGTTGACTTGGGTGAATTCTAGGTTGTTGTAGGATTTGCGGATGGTGAATATGCGCGACCCACGGAACTGACCGCGGTGGTGACCGCCGGCTACTACGCCATTTTCTGTGTAGGCGAAGTGGATGAATTCGGTATTGAGTTGTGCGGCATTGATTTGTATGTAGAGTTTGCCATCGGTGGAGTCGAGGAAAAGGGGGAACAGGCCATCGATGCGTTTGGCATTTTTGGTTTTGGATTCGATGGTGGCTGTTTTGTCTTTGGGTTTTTCAGCTGCGGCTGCTGCTGCGGCTTCGGTGGGAGCTGCGGGTGCGGCGCCTTTTTGTTTTTTTGGTGGCTTATTGCCATAGGCATTGGCGCTGAGGAGGGCGAATGCCAAGATGGGTAAACTGATTTTCTTCATAAAATGGTGTTGCAATTTAACACAAAACGTTGGTATTCGTTTTTTCTGAATTTCATTTGAAAATTCTCAAATAATGATTATATTTGCACCCCTTTCCAAGGTTGTTCCCAACCCTTGCAGCTTTGGAGAGTAATGCATGCGTAGCTCAATTGGATAGAGCATCTCACTACGGATGAGAAGGTTTGGGGTTCGAATCCCTACGCGTGCACGATCAAGAGCGAAGGCCTCAACGAAAGTTGAGGCCTTTTTTTATGCTCTAAGGGAGTCGGCATTCAGAGAATGCTAGCGACGGAAGAGCATAAAAAAAGCCAACGCGGCGCGTTGGACTTTGGTATTGCAGGACTAAACAGTAGGGAAAGCCGCGCGCAGCGCGGCAATCCCGTGGCATGGATCCAAGCTTGCTTGAGCGTGAGGGACTGGTCATAAAAAAAGCCAACGCGTAGCGTTGGGCTTTGGTATTGCAGGACTAAACAGTAGGGAAAGCCGAGCGCAGCGCGGCAATCCCGTTAAATCAATCGTAAAATTTTCCGTCTTCGTCAATTTTGCCGATGTAGCCAGTTTTGAAGGCTGGAGCGCGATCGGGAAAAGAATCGCAGGTACGTTGGTCAAATGCTTCTTTGGTTGAAAACGCCGAAATGATCACCCATCCCTCCTTTTTCATGATGTTGCGTAACAATGTCTCTCGGTCCTGTGGTGCTACCGCTCGTGTAATTGACGGAATCAACACATCGCCGCACTTTCCATGTCCTGTATACAATCGAACCACGGAAAGGTTGGAATACTTGGGTAACTGAAGTTGCGCAGCAGAATCAAATTGAGATTGATTTTGATCGACCTGATTACAGCTCGTAATCAACAGAGATCCGACGGAAATCATGAAAATGGCAATTCTTTTGAATACTTTCATTCTAAATATATTGTTGTTGTTAATAGTGGGTCTGGCTGTAAATACAATTATTTCAGCGTGGTGAGTTTGGTCTGTGTGATCACAATCGGAACGAAATAGTTAGAAAATGTGGGATTCTGTTCTTCTACCTGACCGGTATGGAAGTTCAGACAAAGCCGATCGCCCTTTTCGTTTACTTCGTTGCTCCAGACGGTGAGTCGGTTTCTGACAAGTTTTTTGTTCAGTTTGGTTTGCGATTTCATGATGGTTTGTAACTCCTCTATGGATGGTAGTGTTGCATACGTGAAATCTGAGTGTTTATTCATCAAGTTCTCGACCTCCGGAAAACTAAACGGACCGTTGATGCCGAAATATACGCCTCTCAACACCGAGTTGTGCGAATAGATGTACAGACTGTCTAATTGATTGAAATACAGGTATTCAGTGACGTATTTGTCGATGGGTAAGTTTCCTTTTTTCGGTTCTTGTCGAACCCTAGCGATGGGTTTTTCCGGTTTTGATAGGGGTGATTGAATGGGATTGACGCGAATCGATTCGATTTGACCCACTTGAGACAATTCCATACCCGCTTTTTTAAACTTATGAATGGCGGATACTCTGTTCCCAAACGAAATGATGGAGGAAACGCCAAAAATCACGCTGGCCAATTTCACATTGCCTGTAATCGCATAAACGACAGCGCCGATACCAACACCCAATAACACTACGGTGATGCTATTTGATTCGGCACGCGCGGCTTTTATCAGCTCCTCGGATGCTAGTAAATTGCTTTTTTGCAAGGTGGCGATGCTCGTGCGCTGTTGCTCCAATTCCTTTGAAATGGCCGACGTAGTTTGATTGCTATCTATAACACTTGTTGTTTGTGCGTTGGCGTAGTTCTCAGCCCCAAACATCAATATTAACATGAAAATTATTAGCGCATTTCTCACTTGCATGGATTTAATTTTCTGCAAGATAAAAGAATTAACTCAATGTCGATATCCCTTCCAGGTGCCGCCGTAGCGGTACTGGGAGTTAGACTTCGCCTTGATACAGCAGGCCTCACAAACAAATACCCACAATTTCCCTTTCTGCAATTGTACCCGATACAAGGTGGTGTGTTCTTGTTTGCAAGTAGTGCAGGGTTTGGTCTTCATGGCGGAATGGTTGGTTTAGAATGGGTGTCGTTTCCAGTCAACACGAATGGCAGATCCTTCGGCGATGATCACCGATTTGGGTGCTTTCGTACTCAATTGGGCAAAAGTCTCGCCGTACATCGCGGCAAAGTCACAATCGACGAAGGCCTCTAAAACATCGTTAACCATCCATCTGGGGTGATTGATGCGGTATTCTTGCGAGCGATTTTCATCGATGCGGGTATAACCGAAGTAGTGCTCAAAAATGAATTCTTCCAAACTGCCACGATCCATTTCGCGTTGCGATGTACTCGCCTTCACCTCTAAGTGGTTCCATGTTTGTCCCATTTTCCAATCGTATTGTATCAGCTTGGTGTCTTCGCCAATGACAATGTTGTGATTGGTAGGGATGGCGATGTAATGCTCTTTATATAACTTGTTTGCCAGCCACGCTACGGGTTTGTAAGGGACGGTTTCATTGATGAAGACAACCCCTCTCCGGTATCCCTCAGCCGTTTTTCGTTTGACGTAAAAGCGCAGATTGATTTCTTCAAAAGTGCCCATGAGGGGGATGGGGATGTTGAATATCCGGCTATGCTTAAACATAAATCCAACCAAACTCACATAGGCCTCGCCCTCGTATAGATCCAATTCCACACCCTTCGGAAGATAGGGTTGCAGCATTTGAGGTTCCACAGCGTAATTCGCCATGATGAGGTTTTCCCACTTGGCTGTTAAAAAGGTCTTCACCCTTAACTAACAAATCACTCTGCGGTTAGATTTAGGTGGTGTTAAATTACGTACTTGGAGGATTTACCAAATTCTGAATTCGCCGTATTTGTCGAACTGATTGTCTTTACTAAGAATAGATAATTTTTGATTAATACATTGAGAGACAAGCAGACGGTCAAACGGATCAGAATGATGAAAGGGCAGCTCACTTAATGCAATGTAATCCGTTGTTTGTGTTGGTAAAATTACCCATCCTAATTTACTGAATTGGAAAAATAACTCATTCCAATCGCAAGGCAATGTGAGTTTGGATAAGCTAACTTTTATGGAAATTTCAAAGAGCGAAGCTTGGCTAACACAAATTACATTTTCTGGATCTTCGATAGCTCTAAATGCGCGCTCGGTTAACTTTGTATCCCCTTGGAAATACCAAATGATGGCATGAGTATCAATCAATAGTTTCATGGCATATACTCCTTAAACATCTCGAGGGGTTCGTCGAAATCATCAGACATGAAAATCTTGCCTTTATATAGGCCAAACAAACTTGCTCTTTGTGGCGGATTTGGATTTTTAGTCAATAAAAACTCGGCATAATGAACCAATTCGGTTTGCTGCTCTGGATGTAATCGTTTGAATATTTCCACCACCGAATTTTGTAATGGAGGTGCGGCGTCGTATGGCGACATCGGTTCCGAGATCAATCCTTTGAGCTTTTGTTGGGCGTAATTGTCTAAAAACAATTCAATATTCTCACTGAGACTTTTCCCTTCTTTTTTAGAGAAAAATGTCGCTTTCTCATGGATGCTCTGATCCAATGTGATGTTAACCCTCACCTTTTTCATTACCCAAAAATAATGAAGTGTGTATAAAATAAAAATATACACACCAATAACTTGTTGAAATAACCGATTAAAATCGATCCAATTACTTCACCACCTTCACCACCTTGTGCAAAGGCAGGTTGTCTGATGCTGTGCCAATCCAAACATCGTATAGGCCGGCCTCCAAAATGGGATTTCCAGATTCGTCGAAATAAGAAAAATCCTTGGCGCCCAGCGAGAAAGTCACCGCCTTGTGCTCTGTAGCACGGATGTTGTCCTCCACATTTACCGCCATCTTTTGGAAGCGCTTCAACTCCTTCAAAGGACGGGTGAATGTTGCACTGCGCTGGTGCGTATACAACTGAATCGTTTCGTTGTGAGACAGTCCCCCCGCATGTAACACCACAACATCAAATTGCACTTGGGCGTTTGTCGTTCTTGTATCTAAAACCAAGGTGTCGTTGTTGGTGCTGGTTCCGGCGAATCCCAATGCGGTAGTGCCATAACTCAACCCATGTCCGAAAGCAAACAAAGGCGTGTTCTGGATATCCAAATACTTTGAGGTGTATTTCTGCTTCTCATCAAACGGACGGCCCGTGTTTTTCGCATTGTAATAGATAGGGACCTGTCCAACGGATCTTGGAAACGTCATCGTCAATTTTCCACTGGGCGATGCCTTGCCGAACAATACATCGCGCACTGCCAAGCCCGCTTGTGTGCCGGGGAACCAAGTCACCAACATCGATGCAGCCAAATTGGTTTCTTCGCTCAAATCCAAGGGACGGCCATTCATCAACAACAAAACGATGGGTTTGCCCGTAGCGGCCAAAGCGCGCAACAAAGCTTTTTGATTTTCAGGCAGTTGGATGTTGCTGCGACTAGCGGCTTCACCACTCATACCAAAGGTTTCACCCAAATACACCACCACGACGTCTTTGGTTTTGGCCAAGGCTACAGCTTCATCGATCAGCGCCTGGGGCGATTTTGCGGATTTTTCAATCATGCCGCCGTGTTCGTTTAAGCGGGCAATCAGGGCGTCGTCTTCCAGCATGTTACACCCCAGGGCATAGTTGCTTTCATCGTTGAGATTGGGTTTTTCCAATTCAGTCGTTGGCTGACCTTCCCACTTTTTACTCGAATACAACGCCTCCCACAAACTGATGGCCTGCTTGTAGTCGCCAGCACCACTCCAGTTGCCGATGAGGTTGCGCTTGTCTTTGACGAAAGGACCAATATATGCGATGTTGGCACTGGGCGATAAGGGCAAAATACCATTCGTTGCTGCGTTTTCTTGTGATTGATTTTTGGGCGATTCGTTTTTGAGCAATACAAACGATTCTACTGCCGCTTGGTAAGCTATGGCTCGGTGCGCATTCGACAGATGGACTAGCGCAAGCGCAGGGGCTTTGTCGGTCAGTTGTCTGTAAGGATCCGTGAACAGTCCCAAGCGATATTTCGTATTCAAAATTCTCCGACAGGCTAAATCCACGGTGGACTCACTCACAGCGCCATTTTTTACCAAATCGGGTAGTTTGTTTAAAAAGAGTTCTGATACCATATCCATGTCGGATCCGGCCCACAAAGAGCGTTTTGCTACATTGCTTTCATTGCCCATGCCATGATTCATGAGTTCAGAAATCCCCGTATAATCGGTACTTACCATGCCGTTGAAGCCCCATTCTTTGCGAAGTACATCGGTCAATAACCATCGGTTACAGGTGGCGGGTGTGCCATTGATGTCGTTGAAGGAAGCCATCGCGGAGCCCACACCTTCTTCAATACAGGCCTTATAAGGAGGGAAATAGTCGTTGTACATTTTATACAAACTCATGTCCACGGTATTGTAATCGCGACCGGCTTCGGCAGCACCATACAGTCCAAAATGTTTCACACAAGCCAGAATGTTGCTGGGCTGATTTAATCTATTTTGTTCACTTCCTTGATAGCCTTTTACCATGGCTATCCCCACGGCTGAACCCAGGAAAGGATCTTCTCCGGCACCTTCACTAACCCGTCCCCAACGAGGATCCCGGGCGATATCCACCATCGGAGAGAAAGTCCAATTGAGTCCATCCGCAGTGGCTTCAACAGCGGCCACTCGGGCGGTTTGCTCTACCAAATTCATGTTCCACGTACAGCTCAATCCCAACGGAATGGGGAAAATGGTCCGATGTCCATGGATCACATCAAATCCAAACAACAGCGGGATGCCTAGGCGGGTTTCTTTGATGGCTTTTTGTTGCAATTTTCGCACGGCTACTGGCGTGAACGTATTAAAAACGCCACCGACAAGTCCTTTTTGGATTTTGCCTTCCACGTCTTTCGAGAGCACCGGTCCAGTGACATCAAAGCCCACAGTGGGTAGGTTTAACTGTCCGATTTTCTCCTCCAACGTCATTTTTGCCATGAGGGCGGATA
This sequence comes from Flavobacteriales bacterium, assembly GCA_024643755.1. Classification (GTDB taxonomy): domain Bacteria; phylum Bacteroidota; class Bacteroidia; order NS11-12g; family UBA955; genus UBA955. The sequence goes on from JAHEMG010000001.1 coordinate 8,914, forward strand.
CGTATTTGTCCATCCCCAGCGTATCTGGAAATTGCCACTGGAATGCAGCGCCCGGCGCGACATCCGATGACAACGTCGTTTTTGATTCGTTAGATTTGTTTTTGCCTTTGTTTGACTGTGCCACAGCGCTGGTGGTTGATAGCAAAGCGGTTAGAGCGATGGCAATGTGGGTAGAAAAGCGACGTGTATTGGGATTGATTTGCATGAGAAATGAATGGGTTATTTTTTGATATAGGGCGTGGTGAAATCCAATGATTTCATGCCTTGTTGAATTTCTGGGATGTTCATGAATAGGTTCCAAAGCAGCTGTGAGCGATGGTTTTCGATCATGATCACAATGGGACCTTGGTCGATGGCGAGGTAGCTGTTAGCGACCCAATTTTCAGTGGCACAGAAAGCGTCGCGGAATCCGTACGGACCCCAAATGGGATTCTCATTGGGTTGGGTATTTACATAGCGATTAGCACTGCCACTGCCATTAGCGCTCGCGTTCGGTCGGGTAGTGTCGTTTGCGGGAAACAGCGATCGCATCGCACCCACATCGAAAAAATTACGCAGGGCGGTCAAGCTTTGTTCGGGCGAATAAGGCATCGCAGACAGTGCGGCAGTGGGCGAAATCACCCCTAGGTCTTCGGTGGGAGAGTGTGCTGCATAGCCCAAATGATTGTCGGAGGCGGTGAGTCCCCAGCAGCCGGGGCCGTATCCTTTGAATTTCAGGGGATTTTCCTGACAGTGTTTGTAGTTGATAAGGGTATGGGCCACGTTTTGCTCGAAATAGTTGGCGTATCGGTCTTCGAGTCCGCGTGGGTTGAGTCCCAAAAAGCTATAATGCGAGAAGAACAGCGGTCCACCGTAATCGAAGCCCAGGGGCAGGGTGACATCTAGGTAGGTTTTACCATTTTTAAAGTGGTTGCCGGCCGTCCATCCTTTGTGATAGACTTTCGGCGAGATGGCAAATCGGGGGTGGGAGGCGGCCAAAACATAGGCGATGAGGCATTCGTTCCAGCCCTGAATTTTGTGGTTCATGCTCCAGCCGTTGTTGGGACTCCAATGCCAATAGAGGGTGTTTTGGTTTTGGGTATACCAGTTCCATTCGCAGTCGCTCCAGAGCCAGGTAATACGATTTCTTAGTTCTGTTTCTTGGGGCGATGGGTCATTGAAGTAGGCGCGCACGCAGAGCAATCCTTGGAAGAGGTAGGCCGATTCTACAATATCGCCGCCATCGTCTTTTCTGGAAAAGGGTATGGTTTTGCCGGTTTCGCCGTTGAGCCAATGAGGGAAAATACCGTGGTAATGGTCGGCTTTGGCCAAGAATTTTACACTTTTGAGTAGGTGTGCTACAACGTCTTCGCGATTGAGCCAGCCGCGATGAACACCCACGATGAGTGCCATAAAGCCCATGCCCGAGCCACCGGTGGTGACCACTTCGTTGCCGTAATCGTAGGCGACGTTGCTGCGTTCGCGGGCCAAGCCTGAGGTAGGGTGTGCGAAATCCCAAAAGTATTTGATGGTTTGTTTTTGAACAGAATCCATGAGGATTCGATCTTGTTCAAGGGTGGGCTGATCGGATGAAATCGTTTGTGCATGGCCGAGTGCTGCGCCAAACAACAAAATCAAGGCCATCGCCCGGAACAATAAGGTTGAGAACCCGGAAGGCAAATGCTTGGGGGTAGGCAGGCGTCGTATGTGTTTATACAAGGTTTGGGCCATGGTGAAATTACAGATAGGGGGCCGTGAATTGGAGTTTTTTGAGTCCGGCTTTCACTTCGGCATCTGAGGTAAAGGTTTTCCAGAGCAATTGAGAGCGATGGTTTTCGATCATGACCACGATCGGACCTTGGTCGATGGCCAGGAAGGAGGTGGCGAACCAGCCCACGTTGAGGTTGAAGGCATCGGTGAAGCCTTGGTTTCTCCAAATTTTATCGCCCAGTTTGTAATAGAAAAAGCGGGCGGCTTTCATGGATTCGGTGGGGGTGTAGGGCATGGAACTGAGGGCCGCCGTGGGCGATATTACGCCGAGATCGTTGTTGGGCGAATGCGCGCTATACCCTGAGTTGTTGTCGGAAGCGGTGAGTCCCCAGCATTCATCGGAATAGCCATAATGCTGTCGGGGATTTGCTTTGCAGTAGGCGTGGTTGATTTTGCTGTGGTTGGTGGTTTGTGTTTCGTAGTTGGCGTAGGCATCGCTGAGTCCGCGAGGGTCTAATCCCAGGAAACTGTAGTGCGAGAAGAACAGCGGTCCGCCGAGGTTTTCGCCCAGGGGCAGTTGAAATCCGTAGAAGCTGTTGCCATTTTTGATGCTGCCGTTGTTGGCCCATCCTTTTTGGTAGGTGGCAAGGTCGATGGGGTGGGTGGGACTGCTTGCGGCGAGTACATAGGTGATGAGGCATTCGTTCCATCCGCGGATGGTCATGTTCATTTTCCAACCCAGCGATGGGCTCCAGTGCCAATAGAGCGAGCCGCTGTTACTTTTGGTGTACCAATCCCATTCAACTTTTTCCCAAATGCTGGTAATGTCTGATCGCAGTTGGGTTTCATCGCTGCTAGACTGATCGAAATAGGCCCTTGCGGTGAGCAATCCTTGGATGAGGTAGGAGGTTTCTACGAGGTCGCCACCGTTATCATCGCCGGAAAAGGGGATGACTTTGCCGTTGTTTCCATCGAGCCAATGGGGGTAGGCGCCGTGGAAGGTTTGGGCGGTATTTTTGAGGAAGGAGGCCATTTTTTGGATGCGGGCAAGTCCTTGTGCGCGGGTGATAAACCCTCTGTTTACACCTGCGATGATGGCCATGATGCCCATGCCTGAGCCGCCAGAGGTAACTAGGTCGCCAGAGGTATTGCGTTCGCGGGCGAGGCCACTGTTGGGGTGGGCGTAGTTCCAGAAGTATTGGAAGGTATTGTATTGGATGCTATCGAGCAGGGTTTCGTCTGAGATGCGGGGAAATTTGTCGGTGGTATCCATCATGGTGCCCACGGAGATGCCCACGTAATAGGCGGGGTTGGTACCCACTTTGGATTTGAGGGCGGTGTTGATGGCAACCACATAGCCGGTACCGGTTTTGAGTTTGGTTTTGGGCGTGAGTTTTACGGCGCTATCGCCTTTGAAGAATTGATAATTCAGGGCGATGGGGTCGTAGCCTTTCTCTTTTACGGCGATGTTTTCTTTGGCCGATAGGGTATCGAGGGCGTTCGAGAAATAGAGAGTAAAGGTTGAGTTGAGGGGGATTCCATTCGATTTTCCGCTGGTGGGGGCATCGTTGATGTGGAATACGGTGAGCATGATGCCGTTGGGCTTTGCCGCCGGTGGTGGCGGGGTTTCCTCTTCGCAGGATGCGGTGAAAAGCACGCAAGTTAGTGCGAAAAGTAGGGGGGTGGAGCGACGGAAAAATGCCATGATTTTTAAAGATTCTAAATTACGAAAACTCCCGTGTTTTATGGTGCTGAGCGACAATTTTTTTCTAAAAAAAGGCGGGCCCATTCAAGGATTGAATGGGCCCGCGCAGTAAAAGGGATTGGGAAGGATTATTTTCCGGCTTTTTCCAAGTCGTACAATGCTTTTACATCGGCATCAGCCAATGCTTTGCTGTAGATACGGAATTCATCCAAACCACCATCGTAGTTTTTCATCCAAGCATCAGGAGTGCTGCCTGGCAAGCTTTGCTTGTAGCAACCGAAAACAAATTTGGTGGCATTTTTGAATGCCAAGTTACCCAATGGAGCACCACCTTTGGTAGGGTCGTCTTGGTATTTGTCTGTAGTGCTTGCTGGCAAGTTCATTTTAGTACCGTCTACGTAAACAGCCACTTTAGAAGAAGCTGCATCGTAAGAGCAAACTACATGGTGCCAAGCATCGTTACCGATGATGATACGGCTAGTTCCGCTCAAGTCAGTCCACTGCTCTTTCCAAGCAGTTGCATTCCAGTTGTTCACGGTGAACTTGATGCGTGTAGAATCGTTACCAGTAGCACCAGATTCTTGCAAAATGAACATGTTGCCGATCCAGTTTGAATCGTTCAACAATTGGAACCAAGATTCAGCACCATCGGTGTGGGCAGAAGTTTTTACCCAAGAAGAGATGGTTACAGACTGCAAGCTGCTGATTGCATTAGAAACACCAGTGTACAATACGTAACCGTTGCTAGCACCTTTCCAAGCTTGTCCTTTTGCACCGGCAATGAAGCTAGTGCCAGAAGCTGTTCCACCTGTGATGTTGCCTTTGGCATCATCTACGCTGTTTTCGAACGAAAACTTCGCCACCAAATTGGCTGCAGCTACTTCGTCAGAAGTGGTGTAACCACCCGTGGTGTTGTTGTCGTCTGGAGTGTCATCGCCACAAGATGTAACGGTGAATGTTAGGGCTGATGCTGCGAAAAGCACCGCCAATGGGAATAATTTGATTTTTTTCATAGATATATGAGATTAGGTTTTATTGTTTTAATAGCCAGGGTTCTGTGTCATCTTACCGCCACTAAGGTCGATCTGTCTTTGAGGAATGGGATACAAATCATGCACACCATCGATGTAGGTTTTGCCATGGGCACGCATCACATCACCGGCTCTGCCTTGTCTGCGCAAATCAAATACGCGATCGTGTTCCATCGCAAATTCAACAAATCGCTCTTTCCAAATGGCATCGCGAATTTCGGCTTGGGTGGTTGCCGTGGTATTGGGCAATCCCGCGCGGTTACGAATCAAATTGAGTGATTTGATGGCATCGGCGGTTTTGCCATTTTCATTGGCGGCTTCTGCGTGAATCAGCAATATGTCGGCATAGCGCAAAACACGCATGTTCTTATTGGCAAACCAATCGTCTTTGCCCCAACTTTCCATGGTTTTGGAAACATAACTTTTGTAATTGTAGTGTGCATTGGGTGCGGCATTGTTGCACACGTAGCCATCCCATAGCACATCGCCCCGAGAGAAGAAGGTCGCAGCTTTTCGCACATCGCCCGCTTCAAAAGCATTGATGAGTGTTTGGGTTGGTGTATTGAAGCCCCATCCCAGTCCGCCGGCACCGCGAGGCGCTTGAACCACGAAGTAGCCTTCTATGGCTTTGGCGGGGGCAGATCCTTTGCAATTGATTTCCCAGATGGATTCGCTGCTAAATTCTCCCACTTCACGGAATAATTTGTCGTATTCGGCCAACAAGCTGTAGGTGCCACTGGCCATGATTTCGGCGCACAATGATTCGGCTTTCCCATAGCGTTTGCGGTACAGGGAAGATTTTGCCAACAGCGCTTTCGCAGCCCCAGAAGTTACCCTGCCTGCTTGGTCTGATAAGTAGCTGGCTGGCAAAACGGTGGCGGCAAATTCAAGGTCTGCATCGATGAAGTCGTACACTTGATCGGCGGTGGCTCTGTAGTTCAATGCTTCAATTTCTGCAGCGGTTTTGGGTACTTTGGGGATCAATGGAACGCCACCGAAGCTTCTAACCAAATTCCAGTAGAAATAGGCACGCAGGAATCGGGCTTCGCCCATCAAACGATCACGTAATCCGGCATTGATGTCCAATGTGGGCAATAAATCTACTGCTTTGTTGGCGCGTGCAATGCCTTCGAAATTGGATTCCCATACCTCTCCGAAGCTGATGGAGGTGGGCGACCAACTCAATTTGTCGAGCTGGTCTTTGTCTGTGCCAGTATCGCCTGGATCGCTGCCTTTGTCACCTTCGTCTGAGGCGATGGAGGTCATTCCCAACCAAGAAAATCCATGTTGTTGCCAATCGTAGAGTTTGCTGTATACTGCGGTTACCAGCTCTTGGGCGGCATTTGAAGTAGCGTTGAAGTAGTCATCGGGGGTTTGAACCCTGGGGGTTTCATCCAAGAAACTTTTGCGACATCCGCTCACGGCGATGCCCAACGTGGCGATGGCTAAGGTGCCAATGGCCCAGCTTTTTGCTGTTTTCAATGGGGTTGTATTGCGTGTGAATTTCATGGGTTTAGAATTGGATTGACAGGCCAGTGAGGAAGGTTGATGAGGTAGGATAGATGTCGAGCTCGATGCCCGCTTCGGCCGGACCTCCAGGCAACTCCGCACTAAAGCCGCTGAATTTTTTCCAGGTAAATGCGTTTTGTGCCGTGATGAAGAAACGGTATCCCTGCACTTTTGATTTCTTGGCGATGCGCGCGGGCAAGTTGTAACCAAGGGTAAAGTTGTTTAAGCGCATGAAGCTGCCGCTTTCAACAAAGTAATCGGTGGGTTTGGGAACGCCGTTGAATGCTCTTGGGTTGGTGTTGTTTGGCTTTTGTGCTGTCCAACGCGCATCGGCTACGGCTTTCTCCACGTTGTAATTGCCACCATAGCGAACGGTTTTCTTGCCATTGAATACTTTGTTTCCAAAATTTCCAAGGATGTCGAGGTTCAAATCCCACTGTCCGTATTTGAAATTGCCATTGATTCCCACATAACATTTGGGCTGATAAGATCCTACGTAAATGCGATCCAAATCGTTGAGTTTGCCATCGTTGTTTTGGTCTACTACGCGGAAATCGCCAGGTTGTGCACCCAAGAAGTGCGGAGCAGCATCTACTTCGGCCTGCGATTGGAAAATGCCATTGGTTTCGTATACCCAGAAACTGCCGATCGGCTGTCCTGCCGCTACACGGGTCGCGAACTCGCCATTTCTCAAGCTGCCAAAGTTGGTTGGCAATCCACTGCCCAATCCCAACACTTCGTTGTGATTGAAGGTGGCATTGGCGCCGATGCTGTAATTGAATTTGCCTTTGCTGTTTTTGTTGTATCGCAAAGAAACCTCCAATCCGCGGTTGAGGATATCGGCGGCGTTGGTGAGCATTGAATTGTTGTTATCGCCCAGTCCGCCCGGCAAAGGGATGTTGAACAAGGCACCCAGCGTTTTCTTGTTGTAGAAGTCGATCACCCCAGAAATATGTCCGTTAATGGCCTCAAAATCTACCCCGAAATCAATTTCTTCGGTAGTTTCCCATTTGAGGTTGGGGTCTTTGATTTCGGCGATGGTAGAACCCATGGAAATTTGGTTGCCAAACACTGCGCTCAAGCCGGTGCTTAAGAGTGTCACGAACTCGGATGGGTTGATGCGGTCATTGCCCACTTTGCCCCAACTACCGCGCACTTTTAGCATGTTGATGCTGCGCACATTTTTCATGAAGCCCTCGTTGCTGACCATCCAACCCAAGCCCACAGAAGGGAAGTTGCCCCAGCGATTCTGGGTGGGGAATTTAGACGATCCATCGCGGCGGAATGAAGCGTTGAGGAGGTATTTGCCCTCGTAATTGTAGCTTACACGTCCCAGGTAGGATTCGCGCCTGCCGTAATCGGCGATCGGACGTTGGTAGTTGATGATGCCTTGAATTGGGTCGCGGCCGGTATTGAGGTAGCGGTATTGCTGAGCAAATGGTACGCCATCCAATTTGAAAGATTGCTCGAAACCATCGTATCGCTCAGCGGTGTGACCCGCCATTATTTGCATGTTGTGGCCTTTTTTCAACGTGGGCGTATACGTTAAGGTGTTGTCCCAAATCCAACGATACTTTTCCATTTCACTTTGCGTGAGGGTGGTGGTGTCGTACTTCTGGGTGGGCGATACGCGATATTTTTGTTGGTAGTTGGCGCCCCTGCTGTTGTCGTAGTCGAGGCCAAAGGCGCTTCGGAACGACAGGTTTTTCTTGAGTTTGACATCGCCATAGAAATTGCCCATGAAGCGATTGCCCCAAGTTTTATCGTCGGTGTACTCCAATTTTGCCAGCGGATTGCCCACATCGCTGAGGGTCGTGAATCCGTAGGTGCCATCTGCGTTTTTGGCATTGTAAATGGGTGCTGCGTTGTAGGCGTCGGTAAACAGACTGAAGGGCTTATTGTTTGAATTCCAGCGGGTTAGTCCGATATTGTTTCCAAATTTCAGACGATCATTTACGCGGTATTCATTGTTTGAGCGAATCGATACCCGCTCGTAGTTATTGTCGTTCAGAATCCCATTTTCATTGTAATAGTTCACTGAAAACAGGTAAGAGGTGGCTTCAGTTCCCCCAGAGATGCTGAGGTTATGGTTGTTCATGTTGCCAGGGCGGGTGATTGCATCGTACCAGTTGGTTTCGCCAGTGACATCGGTGGGCAATACGGCGAATGTGCCGGCTGCTTCATTGGAGTACTTCGAGAACGTTCCGGGACGGGCCATGGCGATTTTGTTTGACATCAACTTTACACCGGCGTAGCCATCGTAATTGAGTTTGGGTTTTCCCATGCCGCCGCGTTTGGTGGTAATGAGGATAACGCCATTGGCCGCACGCACACCGTAAATGGCGGTTGACGATGCGTCTTTCAGTACATCGATGGTTAGGATGTCGGCCGTATTGATATTCCTGATATCGTCGGTGATGATTCCGTCTACTACGTAAAGGGGTTCTGCACCACCGATTACTGAACCCGTTCCACGAATCCTTACTGTGGGGGCTGATCCTGGTGCGCCGGAGTTGGTGATTTGTACACCGGCCATTTTAGATTGAAGGGCTTGCGATGCGGTGAGCACCGGTTGCTGCATGATTTCTGTGCCTTTGATGGAAGCAATAGAACCGGTTAGGTCTTTTTTCTTTGCTGTTGCGTAGCCGATCACGACGGCCTCTTCCATGGGTTTTTCGATGCTGTCTTGGGTAGATTTGGTTTCTGGGTTGGCCGTTGTTTGGGCGTGAGTTAAGCCCAGGGTTGCGGCGGTCAAACCGAGCAAGAGTAGGTGTTTTTTCATCGATGAAGCAGTTGTTCTAAACAGTTTTTTGGCATCGTGGTTATGATAGCCGTCGGCAATTTAAATAATTGTTAATTATACAACATCTATTTGGATTGAAAAATCTCATTATTTAGAAAAAATTTAAATTAATCGATTGGGCAAATGTGACGTTGCTTTGGGCTTGTGAATATGTTGCTGATGATTCGATTGAAAATAAAATTTTGTAGATTTGGCAACATGGTGAAATCCTTAATTCGATTGATGAGCTTGTTGTTGGTGGTTTTGGCGATGCCAAACTTATCTGCGCAGGTGCCACAGGTTGGACAGCATCCGCACCCGGTGTTGAAAAATCCTCAGTTGGTTATTTTTGCTGAGCAGCAACGACCCAGTCAGGAAGGATGGTCTGGCGTGATTCAAAAATTGGGTACGTATGGCCCAGATTCGCGTTGGCACATTTACAGTGAATTGTCGGATGAATTGGGGATGACGCATTACCGCATTCGCCATCAATACAAAGGCGTGCCGGTTCATTTGTCGATGGGAATTTTGCATACCAAACAAGGACAACTGATGTCTTTGAACGGTGATTTTGTTTCTGAGAATCAGTTTGCAGGCAAGTTGGTGTTGGGTTTGGATGCGGCTAGGGCACGTGCGTTGCAATTTTTACCAGCCGAAAAATATTATTGGCAAGATCCGCAACAAAACGAGGCCTTGCAGTTGGCAACAGGTGTAAAAGACACCACGTATTTTCCTATGGGTTCATTGAATTACTGTCCGAAAGACTTCAATCTTTCTTCAACCCATCGTTTGGCGTATCGTTTTGATGTGTTGGCGAGCGAGCCCCTGGCGGGGAAATCGATTTGGGTGGATGCGGAAACCGGAGAAATTTTGGCCAGCAGCGACTTGATATTACACACAGATGTAAAGGCCACTGCAGTTACGAAATACAGTGGGACGAAAACCATGACGGTGGACAGTCTATCGGCGAGTTCATATCGCCTCAGGGAAGCCGGTCGGGGTAAGGGCATCGAGACCTATGATTTGAAGAAGGGGACAAACTACGGCACGGCGGTAGATTTTACAGATGCGGACAAGACTTGGAACAATGTGAATGCGGCGAAGGACGAGGTGGCAACGGATGCGCATTGGGGGGCGGAGATGACTTATGATTATTTCAATGGGGAGCATGGCAGAAACAGTTTCGATAACAATGGCGCGAAGATTCTGAGTTATATCCACTACAACACGAATTATAACAATGCGTTTTGGAATGGCAGTGTGATGACCTATGGCGATGGTGATGGAACAACGTTTACGCCTTTGACGGCGCTGGATGTTTGTGGTCATGAAATTGCACATGCGGTGACGACCAACACGGCGAATTTGGTATATTCCTATGAAAGCGGTGCTTTGAATGAGAGTTTTAGTGATGTGTTTGGGCAATCGATTGAGATTTGGGCCAGACCTACGCAGTGGAATTGGAAGATTGGGGAGGACATTACTCCTTCGGGCAAGGGTATTCGGAATATGGCGGATCCGAGTGCAACGGGTTACAGTCAGCCCAAGTTTTACAAAGGCAACAAATGGTACACAGGTGCTGGAGATAATGGCGGCGTCCATTACAATAGTGGGGTGCAGAATTACTGGTATTATTTGTTGGTGGAGGGATCGAAGGGTACCAATGAAAAGGGTTGGGCGTTTGATATAGATACGTTGGGCTTGGTGAAGGCAGGGAAGATTGCGTATCGGAATTTGAGTGTGTATTTGACAAGCAGCGCGCAGTATGCGGATGCTAGGACGTTTAGTATTTTGTCGGCCGCGGATTTATACGGTCAGTGCAGCAATGAGGTGATTCAGGTTACGAATGCTTGGTGGGTTTGTGGGGTTGGGAACAAATACGATTCGGGCTATGTGAAGGCGGAATTTACGGGCGATACGCTATCGTGTAGAACAGGGGTTGCGATGCAATTTTTGAATCGCTCTGAAAACTACAAGCAAAGTTTATGGTCGTTCGGTGATGGTGGAAGCAGCTCGTTTACGAATCCTTCGTATGCATATGGCGCGTACGGTAAGTTTTCGGTGAAGTTGGTGGTGGAGTCGTGCTTTAAGGGATTCAAGGATTCGGTGACGAAGGTTCAGTATGTGAAGGTGGATAGCACGTATGATATCTGTAAGGCGTTTGTATTGCCGAAATCGGGCAGTGATAGTGCGGTGGGCTGTAGGGGTTTTGTTTACGATGATGGTGGCGAGGGCAATTATGGTGGAAATAAGGTGGTGCGATTTGATTTGAAATTGCCTGGAGCTGATAGTGTGCGATATCGTTTCCGGGTTTTGGATTATGAGAGTGGGTATGATTCGGTGGTGGTTTATAAGAAAAGTGTATTGGGTGCGAACCGATTGGGAAGTTTTACAGGGAGTGTTTTACCGTTTGCGGGGGTTTGGAAGGCAGAGGCGGCAGACCGGTTGATTTTTATACAGTATTCGGATCAGATGTTGGAGGGCAAGGGTTTTAAGGTGGAGTATGAGGGGGTGTTTAAACCGGTGGTGGCAGATTTGGGTAAGGATACGGTGATTTGTTCGGGTGGGGCCGTGCAGTTGGTTGCGGCCGCCGCAGGCGGCCGCAACTCGGGGTATTCCTACAGCTGGACAGGCCCCGGCCTGTCTGGTGGCGGGAATACCAAAACCATAACCCCAGCCTCAACCCAGAAATATTGGGTGGCTGTATGGGATGGATGTGCGCTTAAGCCCGATTCAGTGTCGAAAACGGTTTACGTAAAACCGCCTTTGGCCGTGAAAATTATCCAGTCTGATACCGCAGTATGTATCGCGCAAACCATGTATCTCACCGCCAAAGCATCGGGGGGCGACACCGCCGGATATACGTATAGCTGGTCGAACGGACTTGGAACATCGCCCTTGGCCAACATTGTGTTGACCGATACAGTGCAAGTTTTTGTGACAGTTTCTGATGGCTGTTCTGTATTGTCGGCCAAGGATTCTGCGCGATTGGATACCTATTTGCCTTTGATCATGGGCGTGTCTAACGATACCACCATTTGTGTTGGTCAGGCCGTAGATTTGTTGGCCACCATTTATGGGGGAAATCGATTGCACGGCGGGGGAGCGTATGTGTTGGATTGGAGCAATGGGGTTCAGGCGGGATCGATTCACGTTTTCCCGACCACTACAACAAAATACTATGTAGAAGGCAGCGAAGGATGTTCTCCGAATGTGCTTGATTCGGTGTTGGTAACGGTTCGCAATCCATTGTGGCTGAGTCCAGTTGCTGATACTACTTTGTGTCACGGTCAAACGTATGCTGTTCAATTGCTCGATACGGGAGGATATGCGGTCAACAGAAAAATTGTTTGGGATAGTGCATCGCTCAGTGGAAACGCGGTGGTGGTAAATCCTTTGGCGGTGGGTGTTACCCAGTACAGGGTGCATGTGGAAGATGGTTGTACGGTGGTAAACGACACCATCTCATTTGCGGTAACCCGGAGAGCGCCGCTTGCGGGGAGTATTTCACTCGGCGATACGGTTTTGTGTTATGGCGATGCCACAAATGTGTTGATGTCGACCTCTGGAGGCAGAGACGCAACCCGAACTTGGTCGCTGAACGGCGTGGCAACCACACAAACGGTAGAAACGGTGAATCCTTTGGCGAGTCAGGTATTTACGTTGTTGGTGGAGGATGGATGCTCAATTCCTTTTGTGGATACCATTGGGGTTGTGGTGGCTTCGTCGAAGATTCAATTGGTGTTGGGTGCCCACGATTCGGTTATTTGTGCGGGTAGTACCGCGGGATATTTGGATGTGGTTGGTTCGGGTGGTTTTGCTCCACTGCAATATGCTTGGAATGATCCGTTGGCGCAAACATCGGCCAAGGCCATCGGATTGGGTAAAGGGAAATACATGTTGCGGGTGGTAGATGCTCAAGGCTGTAAGGATTCCTTGTTGTTGTATGTTAATGAGTTCGCATCGCCCATGAAACCCTTGAAAGATACGGTTATTGCGCGGGGTAGCGAGGCCAGGTTGTATGCGCCGAACGGAAGTCAATGGCGTTGGTCTCCCAAATCCTTCATGTTAACCAATGATACATTGTGGCAGGTGCGCGTTCGTCCTACCGATAGTGTACAATACCATTTATTGGCTTTGGATAGTTTTGGTTGTTTGTTCAGAGATTCGATGTGGGTGCGGGTGGTGGATCCCGAGGTGGTGAGAATACCGAATATTATCACCCCGAATGGCGATGGCGATAACGATTTTTGGGATTTGTATGAGTTGTATGAGTATGATCAACGGGGTGTGAATATCTACAATCGCGCTGGGGAATTGGTGTATTCGAGTGGCGCTTACAAGAACACTTGGGATGGCAAAGACAGTTATGGCAACGAATTGCCCGTGGGTGTATATTTCTACCATTTAAAGCATAAGGTAACGGGTGAAGAGCACCACGGATTTGTGCAAATCATGCGTTGATTATAGGACTATGGGACTGACAGAAGCGTATTATGAATTTTTTATTGGGTTAACGACCAATAACAATAAAACTTGGTTTGATGCCCACAGGGGCGAATATGAGCGGGATGTAAAGGCGCAATTTCATGCATTTGTGGAATCGGTGTTGGCGAAAGTGTCGGTTGAAGATGCGCGCTTTTCGGGTTTGATTCCGAAGGATTGCATTTTTAGAATCAACAAGGATGTTCGGTTCTCGAAAGATAAATCACCGTACAAATTGCATTGTTCTGCTGCGATTCAAGTGGGTGGCAGGAAGCAGATGTCGGCCGGAGGCATGTACATGGAATTCGGTCCTGAACATTGTGCAATTTATTCTGGGGTGTATATGCCTGAGCGCGATGAATTGCGAAAAATCAGGGAGCGGATTGCGGGGGATTTGGAGGGCTTTGACCGGGTGATTCATGATGGGGATTTCGTGGATTTTTTTGGCGGAGTGATGGGCGAGAAAAACAAACGTTTGGAGTCGGATTTGATGTCGGCCGCCGCCATTCAACCTTTGATTTTTAACAAGCAATTTTACGTAAGGCATGCCTTGGAACCCGAGGATACGTTGGTCGAGGATTTTGATGAATATGTAGTGCGTGCTTGGAGAGCGAGTGCGGCATACAATCGGTTTATTGGGTGAATATTACAGGGGATTGCATTCCTGAATTGAAATCAATCAATTAAACCCCTAACTTTGTTGGGCAAAACGCATATTACGCATGGCCATTGAAATCAAAGTGCCCGCACCGGGCGAGTCTGTAAGTGAAGTTACCATCGCCAATTGGTTGGTGAAAGAAGGAGAATGGGTGGAGATGGATGCTCCTTTGGCAGAGTTTGAAAGCGACAAAGCCACTTTTGAGGTGAACGCTGAGAAAGCCGGTGTGATTGAGAAGTTAATCGGAAACATTGGAGATACCATTGCCATTAATACGGTAATTGCAGTCATCAATACAGATGCTGAACGTCCAGCAAGTGCAGCACCCAAAGCAGATGCGAAGCCTGCTGCCGAAGCGAGTGCGCCTGCGGCAAAAGTGGATGCACCTAAAGAGGCGGCTGCGCCAAAAGCAGAGCCTGTTGCAGCCCAAGACAGCGACTGGTCATTGGTTTCTCCAGTTGCAGCGCAATTGTTGCAGCAATATAACCTATCGCCTAGCCAAGTAAAAGGTACAGGTGCAGGTGGTCGTGTGACTAAAGTAGATGCATTGGAAGCCATCGTGGCATTGGGCGGTGTAGCAGTAAAAGCACCAACTGGTGCGCGTTCTGAGCGTCGTGAGAAAATGTCGAACTTGCGTAAAACCGTAAGTCGCCGATTGGTTGCTGTGAAAAACGAAACGGCCATGTTGACTACCTTCAATGAGGTAAACATGAAGCCAGTGATGGATTTGCGTGCCCAATACAAGAAAAAATTCGAAGAGACCCACGGTGTGGGTTTGGGTTTCATGAGTTTCTTTACCCGTGCTTGCTGTATCGCTTTAACCGAGTGGAAAGCGGTGAATGCCAGCATCGAAGGGGAGGAAATCGTGTACCACGATTATTGTGATATTTCCATTGCGGTGAGTGCACCCAAAGGTTTGGTGGTGCCTGTGATTCGCAATGCCGAGAAGTTGTCTTTGGATGAAATCGAGAAGGAAGTGAAGCGTCTTGCTACCCGTGCCCGCGACAACAAGTTGGGATTGGATGAAATGACCGGTGGAACTTTCACCATCACCAACGGTGGAGTCTTTGGTTCAATGATGAGTACTCCTATCATCAATGCCCCACAGAGTGGTATTTTGGGAATGCACAACATTGTTGAGCGTCCTGTAGTTGAAAACGGTCAGATCGTAATCCGTCCGATGATGTATTTGGCGTTGAGCTATGATCACCGAATCATCGACGGTCGCGAGAGCGTAAGTTTCTTGGTGCGTGTGAAGCAGTTGCTCGAGAATCCTGAGATGATGTTCGATGGCAAAAAGCCGGAAGAGCGGGTATTGGGATTGTAATCGATGCTAACGGCTATTATTGCCGAATTTATTCTACTAAACTCGTTTCGAGAATGCAGTGGTGAACGTGCTCTTGTTCAATTTCAAGTCGCACCCTTTCTTTGATGGATTCTTGTTGTTCAGCGGATAGCGCTGGGTCTAGCATGAGGTGAGCGGTCATGGCATTGCGTGTTGTGCTCAAGGCCCAAATATGAAGGTGGTCTACGGCGGTGACTCCAGGGATGCTGAGGATTCGGTTTTCCACCAGTTTGATGTCGATCCCTTCTGGCACTCCATCCAAACTCAAGCGAAGGCTTTGTCTGAATAGGTTGAGTGTGCCTACCAGGATGACTACGCAAACCAACATGCCCAGAATAGGGTCGATGATGTCGATGCCCGTGTAGGAGATTAGCAATCCACCGAGGAGTACGGCCAAACTAACACCTGCATCCGCGGCCATATGTAAATAGGCGGCGCGAGAATTAAGTTCGTTGTTGCTCATGAAAAGCATGGCGGTGGCGGTGTTGATGATGACGCCAATTCCGGCAACCCAACTAACAATGCTGCCAGAGGTGGGCTCGGGGTGGAAAAATCGCGTATAGGCCTCATGTCCCATGGAACTTATCGCGATGAACAACAAAATACAGTTGGCAAGCGATGCCAAAATGGTGGCCTTTGAAAAGCCGTAGGTGTATACTTGTGTGGGTTGCTTTGCGGCCATTTTGATGGCGAATAAGCTGATAATAAGCCCTGCAACGTCGCCCAAATTGTGCCATGCATCGGCGAGCAAGGAAAGACTATTGATTTTTACGCCATAGCCAAATTCTACGGCAACAAAGATCAAGTTGAGGACGATACCACCGAGAAAACGTGGGCCAATATTGTCTTGTGGGGCGCTGTGGCTATGGTTGTGCATGAGGAGGATGCAAATTAAACGATTACAACCGGTTTACACTGCATGAGTCCGGGTACCAAGTAGATTTTCCCAGATTGTAATTCGGTGCAACGAAAGCGGGTGCGCATTTTTTCAAGTTTTGTGAATCGACGGCCATCTTGGGTTTCGAAAGTTAAGCCGGTGGGAATTTCTTCTACCAACACCCATTCTGAGTTTTCATCGTAAAGCCGGAGGGTTCTTACCAATTGGGCATCTGTGCAACTGCTGGCTTTGGGGTTTTTGAGGTATCGATTGAGGGCGAGGTGGACATCGTTCGGCAGCAAATTTTGTTGGATGATGGGCTGACTTACGAGTTGGAATTCGCGTTTCCATTCTGAGCCGTGGGGTGGTACGCGGGGACCTGCATTTTCAAAGTTGAGCAAATGGGCCACCTCGTGCATGAAGGTGATCAGAAAAGCAAACGGATTCAGGTCGCGGTTGATTGAAATGCGATGGCTGTTTTCGTTGGTTGGCGGACGGTAATCGCCCAGTTTCGTAAGGCGAGGATTTTTGATGCGAAGCTGAATTTTGTGCTTCTCCATCAAATTGGCGGCGTATAACTCACTGCCTTTGGGCAGGTATTTGCTGAGTACCGGTATGAGTTGCTCTTTGTTCAAGCCCAGGCAGTTATGCGAGTTTTTTCAAGGCGCGTTCGGCAACCTCTAAGCCAATCGACAAGGAGCTTGTTGCGGCCGGACTGGGGGCGTTGAGCACGTGAATGAATGACGTTGATTCTTGGATGTAAAAATCATCAATCAGTCCACCGTCTTTATCACAAGCTTGTGCTCTTACACCGGCACCTGCAGGGATGAGGTCGTCTTCTTGGATGGCCGGCACCAACTGTTGCAGTGCTTTTACAAAGGCTGGTTTGAAGTAAGAGCGATGGTATTCGCCCAGTCCTGTTTTCCAATATTTGCTGGCCACTTTTCTGAAGCCACTGAAGGAAATACTCTCCCAGAATTCACTCCATTTGAAATCGGTTTTTTTGTACCCTTCGCGTTGGAAAGCAAATACGGCATTGGGACCTGCTTCAATTTCACCTGAAATTCTGCGGGTAAAGTGCACACCCAAAAACGGGAAGTTGGGGTCTGGTACGGGGTAGATGAGGTTTTTAACGAGGTGGGCTTTTTCTGGCTTGATGGCATAATACTCACCCCGAAAAGGAATGATTTGCATATTGAGTTTCTCGCCGGCCATAGCCGCCACTTTATCGCAGTACAGTCCGGCGCAATTGATGACCATATTGGCCTCGTATCGCTCGGTTTGGGTGTGGATTACTGCGCCGTGATTGCCAGGAACAATGGCTTCAATTTTTACCGAAGTGAGAATTTGTCCGTTCGGATGATTTTGGATTTTCTCAGCCAATTTTGCAGCCACTGCTTTGTAGTCAACAATGCCCGTTTGGGGCACGAAAACGCCTTTGATGCCGCTGCAATGGGGTTCGTATTGTTGGATTTCTGCCTGACTCAGAAAGCGCAGTCCAGATAGGCCGTTTTGAATGCCTCGCTGATAAAGGGCTTCCAGTCCGGCAATTTCTTCTGGCTTGATGGCCACAATGATTTTGCCACAGAGGTCATAATCTATGTTTTCTGCTTTGCAGAAATCGAGCAGCATATCATACCCGCGCAAGCAATTTTGGGCTTTGAGACTGCCGGGTTTGTAGTAGATTCCTGAGTGAATGACGCCGCTGTTGTTCCCTGTTTGGTGCTTGGCAACGCCATCTTCTTTTTCCAGAATGGTGACTTTGAGGTTTTCATTCAATTTGAGTAGTTGGTAGCCTGTTGATAAGCCAACTATTCCCCCGCCGATGATCAATACGTCTGTTTTCATGAATCGATGATACAAAGTTAAGCGGTATGGTCGAGGAATGAAATGGATAATAATTCACGACCAATGGCGCAGTGAAGACATTGTTTTTGTGCACAATAGTGCTGGTGTTGGGCGATGATGGATTGGCTGGTTTTGGCCGATGTGTTTTCGAATGCCAAACCAGAAAGTAAGCGGGTAGTTCGATGGTCTTCCGGGGGCATCTGTTCCAATAAATCCATCGCGATTTGATAGAGGTGGGGCTTATGTGCCTCGAGGGAAAAGGCGAACAGAAAGGGGATGAGTCCGTTGGTGATTACTTGTAAGGCATGAAGCTGTCCGTTGGTTGCCGAGTGCTTGGTGCTGGGTTTGTTGACTTGATAGTGGGTTTGCCAATAAATGGGGGGTGTTGCAGTGAAAAAATGAATCCATTGGTTTAGTTGGGTGAATGGCGGACTGAATAGCTCGTCGAGGCCCCCTTGTCCGTTATGGAGCCATTGCGCCCATTGGGCCATGCGGATTTGTGGGAAAGCACTGGGTCTGAGTTGTCGGGTGTTCCAAGGCAAGTTGCTGGGCGTAAAATTGTGTTTGAGTTGTAAATATTGGTATCGGTCTATAAGGTCTGCAAGAAAATCATCCGGGTGCTCATGGTCGATATGCGGGGTGGTTGGGTTGATTGATAGCCATCCTGATTGTCCAAACCAATACGCGGTCATGGTTAGCGGATTTCGGTTTCGCATGAGGAAGGACTTATGGAGGTTGTGGATGAGGGTTTGCGAGGCCGGTTGGTTTGCTTTGCCCATCCAGGCAATGAGCATCATTTCCAAGGCGGTAAACCACCAATCGCCATTGTGTTTTTTATGTGATCGCAGCACAGCTTCGGTTTTTTCATGGACGCGTTTTGTGAGGGCGATGTTGAGTTGGGTGGATTTTGTGTTGGGGTGGCCCAGGGATAGCAGGGGCTGACAGGGCAGTGAAAAGGGTGAAGTTTGATTCAGGAGTTCGGGGGTGCGAATGCGGTGTTTGAGCTCTAGGCATTCGAGGGGCTGTCCGTTTTCAAGGAAACAGGCTTTATTGTTGTTGAGTACAACATGTAAAATGGTTTGATTGAATCGAGGGTCTGTGTGGTGTTTATGGGCATACCATTCATTGGCATTGTTGTGGATTTCAATGGCGCCATGGAGAATCAGGTTGTTGATTTGAATTTCGGCATGAAGGAAATCGGGACCATCTTGATGGTTCCATTCGCCGCGGTGCACGATAGTGAGCGATTTGCCTGTTGCGGTGGTTAGGTTTTGGGGATAGAAGGCTTGTTGAGCCCAAACGGTTTGCAGTCCAATCTCTTTCACAATGCAAAGGTGAGATGCGCTGTAAGGATTGCAAAATAGGGGCTATTGGATTGGCGATTTTTGCCATTCTTTTCTCGCGCTTAGTAAAAATCGCAAAGAGAATCCGTTTTTCAGGGTGGATGCGTTAATTTTGTCCGTTCAGTCATGAAAATCAACAAGCTGTCTATTGTCATTCCCGCCTTTAATGAGGCAAGAACCATTCACCACATTTTGAATAAGGTGGCTGCGGTAGCGTTAATCGAAGGCATTCAAAAAGAAATCATCGTGGTGAACGATTGTAGTTCGGATGATACAGCGAGTGTGTTGGAAGCCTATGCAAAGGAGCATCCTGAAATGGGTTTGCAACTGTTCAATCATCCGGTGAACAAGGGCAAAGGCGCAGCATTGCATACAGGTATTGAAAAGGCCACCGGCGAGGTTTTGGTGATCCAAGATGCTGATTTGGAATATGATCCCAATGAATTCAATGTACTATTGAAGCCCATCACCGACGGATTTGCGGATGTGGTGTACGGCAGTCGATTCATGGGAGGCAAACCCCATCGAATTTTGTTTTTCTGGCATAGTATCGGGAATAAGTTTTTGACTTTCTTGAGCAATATGTTGACGAATTTGAATCTGACCGACATGGAAACGTGTTACAAGATGTTTAGAACGGATATGGTTCAGTCGTTGCAATTGCAAGAAAAGCGTTTTGGTTTTGAGCCAGAAGTAACCGCTAAAATTGCACGGATTCCAAAAGTGAGAATTTATGAGGTGGGGATTAGTTATTACGGAAGGACGTTCGAGGAAGGCAAGAAGATTGGCTGGAAGGATGGTTTTAGGGCAATTTATTGCATATTGAAATACAACCACAAAAAGGCATTGCGTTATGTATTGATGATGATGTTGTTCGGTGCTGTTTGTTTGGGAGTGTATGGTGGGTTGATAGCTTTAGCCCTAATGTAATTTCCTGAAAAAAACTGCGTTCATGAAAGCGATACTGCAAAAATACCAATGGATACTGGTGCTGTTGGTTGCAGTAATAGGGGGTGTTTTGTGCATGGATTTGGGTCATGAATGGGGCGATGATTTTGCTTTGTACTTAGACCAAGCACGTTGTTGGGTGAATGGTGGTATGGTTGATTTGTATGCAACGAACAAAGTTTGCATGGATGAATCGGATGGATTGGTGGGACCTTATCTATATCCACAGGGTTTTCCTTTGTTTTTGAGTTTTTTCATTCGCTTGTTTTCTTTGATAGGCATTCAAGGATTGTGGATGATTATGGCATTGAAATGGGCCAATTATATCGTTTTTTTATTGGTGTTGGTAGTGTATTTACGCCTGTTGAATGTGTTGTTTGAGGGTCGTTGGGGACATATATTTTTGGCTTTTGTATTGATTGCTTGGCATCCAAAGTTTTGGGAGGCGGCAGATCGGATTACTTCCGATTTGTGGTTTACGGGTCTGGTGATTTTGTTTTTTTATGCGTTGTTGGTGCCGTTTAAAGGATGGTTTTCCCGGGCATTGACCCTATCGTTGTTGGTGTTGGTGGCTACGGCAACCCGCAGTAATGGGGTGTTTTTGTTGGCCGCTTGGGTGGTGTTTGAGTGGTTGGCTTGGCGCAAGGAGGGGTTGAAAGATGTACGTGTTGTTTCAATCGTGATGGGGACAACCGCTGCCTTGTTTGCTTTGTATGCCGATGCGGGTAATGGGTCGAACCACTGGCAGTTGTTAAAGGATATAGAATTCAAAACGATTTGGACAAATTTGGGGACCTATATAACCATGGCAGGCAGTGCTCCATTTTGGCATGTGGCCACTGCTTTGAAGTTATTTGCTCAACCGCTTTTATGGTTGGGGGTTTTGTTGGTTTGGGTCTTGGTGTTTATTGGGGCGGTGAAGGGCGGAAGGATGTCGTGGGTGATGGTGGTGTTTGTGGGTTTGAACTTTGTCTTGTACGTGGTTTGGCCATCGGTACAAGGGATGCGTTTTTTGTTTCCATTGCTTCCATTTATTATGGTGTTTTTGGTGCGTGGATTGGCCCATGCATGGCAAGTAGTGATTTTGCCGCAGTTTGATAAAGTGAAATTTCTGCCGCAACGGATCAAGTCTGCCCAGTTTTGGGTCATTGCGGGTGCCGGATTCATGCTGTTACAAGGTGCTATGACTTCCGTATTTTATTTGGGTTTGGATACCAATTTGGCTTATTCCAAGGAGATGATGGGGGTTTATGGTTTTGTAGAGCAGCAGGTTCAAACCGCAAAAAGGGTGTCGTTTCACAAGCCACGCTTAATGCGCTATGCAACTGGGGTAGAGGCCTTTAAAACCGCTACAAATTTTGGTGTTGCTTCACCATCGGATGAGGCAGAGAATCAAATGACACTGGAACAAGCCATGCACAAACTTAAATCGAACCGCATTGATTATTGGATATTGAGCAAGTCGCAACTCGTTCGGACAGCCCTGCCAGCGTTGCCAGTGGCTTATGAGAATGAAGGATATGTGGTGTATGATGTTTCGCAGCCGTTGCCGTTGAATACTAAATCCAGGTAGTAGGCATTAACGGGTAGGGTCTAGCGGATTGAGTTGCTGAAATAAGTTGGCCATATCGCTCACGGGTATTGTTTTGATTTTCCCCTGATTGCCCACCAAAATCAATGTATTGTTGTGCCAAGTGCATGCATTGAAGCCGCGTTCTTGTGAGAGTGCTAGCCAATTTTTCCCGCCATCAAAAGAGATGTCGGTTCCGTTGGTGCCTGTGCAGAAAGCCATCGTCAAGAATTTGGCGTGGTGGGTTTTGAAGAAATAATTGCTGGGTAATTCTCCTACTGCGGTATAAAAGGTGTTGCAGTGGTTTTGGATATCGCGAAAAAATAGGTTAAAGATGTATTCTTTGTGATATGCTTGACTGAAACAGACGCCACTGCGGTAGCCATTGGGGGGAGTTTGGGGTGCCTGCCATTGGTTGAGGATGTCGTTGGAGTAAGCGGCAATCGCACCAGAAGAATCGCCCCGAAAATCGGGTGATGCGTAGTTTCCTCCTACGGCGATGCCATGCTGATATTGGTGTATTGAGAGTCCGTAACAGCCCCATGCAGGTCCACCTTTGAGGGTCATTGGTAGGGTGGGTAGCGATTTGAATTTCCAAGCTGAAGGTTGATCCGTTTGGGGTTCTTGGGCTGCTGATTTTTTTGGGGTGTAACCGATTTGCAACAAGTGGAATTGTGGATTGAGTCCACCGCCGGCGAAACCCACGGTGAGCGCGTACTGTTGTTTTTTATGGTTGGCTTTGGAGAGGATAATGGAAAGGGAGGTGCCACTGGCGGCGAAGAAAGATTCCAGGGTGTCGAGGGGTACGGACCATTCAGCATCAGGGATGTTGATCCAGGAGTTTCCGAAATCTGTGGTAAGTAGGGCTTTGAAGTGTTTTTGGGATTGCGGATTTTGTGAAAGGGGGTCGCCGAGGACTATACCTACTCCCGTTTTTGGGTCGATTTCGATTACATCCAAAAAGATGCCGGGTGTTTCGTCGTGGTAAACTGTTTTCCATGAGTTTCCGCCATCGGTGGTCTTGATGATGACGGCGCTGTCGCTAATACTCATAGCAACGGCGGTGTGCTGGTCGATCGCCCAAATGTCGCGAAAGTCTTTGGTTGGGTATTGGGTTTTGCAGGTATCGTACCGAACAGTGAAGCTATCCACAAACTTGCCTCTGAGGATGGTGCCTTTGGTGCCGCTAATCCAGAGGGTATGGTCTGGGGTGGCGATTAATCCACGGTAGTGAGGCGGCTTAATGGGGAGGGGAGAAGCTGCTTTTAGGGAGGGTGTGAGGTGATTGGCAAAAAGGAGCGCGATTGCTGCGATTGTGATAAAAAGCCGATTGTGCTTATTGAATCTTTGGGGAATTGCTTGTAAAAGGTGCATAAATGAATCGTTAAGAGACGTTTAAGTGCTTGATAATATGGAAACTATTCATGAGATTCGGGGTAAAATTACAACAGCCTATGGAAGAAACCCTTACAAAAATTTTATTTACATCAGACAGTACCCAACATCTAAAAACACTTGGCGATGCAATGATTTCGGTAGCTCGCCGGTTCAAAGGAGATTTGCTGTGGTTAGAGACCGCGGAAAATGCTGAACTCACGAACGCCCTTGTGGATGATCTCAAGAAGCGTACGTACCGAGATTTGACAATCGTAAAGAAATCGGGTGAATTTTGGTCGGTAGCGGCGAAAACAGCCAAGGAGCATCAGGTGGAAATGACCGTGATTGTAGCGGCATCGAAGTCGGGCAGTATGCTTGGCGGTGGAATGAGTGGCTGCATCGCCAAATTTGAATCACCGGTGATTTACTTGAATGGACAAGCAAAGTGGGTGGATCCGAAGAACATTTTGATGTTGTTGGATTCTACGTCGGAGTCGCGTCAGAAATTCTATCGCGTTTCCAAACTCGCCAAGGCTTATTTCGCGAAAGTGCATGTTTTCGCATTGTCTAACAAGAAAGATCACGAGACTTTGCGTTATCTGAATGCGTATTCTTCTCAGGCCTTCGAATACATGGTAAAACATGGGGTTACGGTGGTGGAGTTGGATGTGGCGGCAGGTGTAGACATGAAGGAAGCGATTTTTTCAACGATGTCAACATTGAATGATTGTTGGGTGGCCAGTATGAATGAAACCGATGGTTCGGGATTCATGAAGACGAGTCCGTTTCAGCACTTGTGCAACGATTTGCAGGGGCCGTTGATGGCTTGTGCGGTGCAGGAAGTGGTGGGTATGGGCGGTTCTGGTTATTGAGCTGTTGATGTATTAAACACGAGAAGGGGGGGCGCCGTTGGCGCCCCCCTTCTTGTGTTTACAGGGGTTGTCTATTTTTTCATCGCTGTGGAATACTTGTTTTACAGTTTTGGGCGGATATGGCGAAATTGCAACATTATGACGGTATCGGTTAAAACCATGGCGGATTACATGGCGGCAGGTGAAACGCCCGAGATTTTGTTTTGGGTGGGATGTGCAGGCAGCTACGACGAACGCGCGCAGCGCGTGAGTCGGGCATTCTCGAATATACTGGGACATGCCGGTGTGAAATTTGCCATTTTGGGCATGGAAGAAGGTTGTACTGGCGATCCTGCAAAGCGCGCTGGCAATGAGTTCTTATTCCAAATGCAGGCGATGCAAAACATCGAAGTGATGAATGGGTACGGCGTGAAACGCATTGTAACCGCATGCCCACACTGTTTTAATACGTTAAAAAATGAGTATCCATCATTGGGTGGCAACTACGAAGTGGTACACCATACCCAGTTAATCAATGAACTCCTAAATGACGGTCGTTTGGCTATCGAGGGTGGTGCATTCAAAGGGAAGAAAATTACCTACCACGACAGTTGTTATTTGGGTCGTGCCAATGGTATTTACGAGGCCCCCAGAATGGTGATGGAAAGACTGGATATTGATTTGGTGGAAATGAAGCGATGCAAAACCACAGGATTTTGTTGTGGTGCTGGTGGAGCTCAAATGTTCAAAGAGGCCGAGAAAGGCAATCAAGAGGTCAATGTGAATCGCACGGAAGAGGCCCTAGAGACCGGTGCGGAAATCATCGCCGTGAACTGTCCTTTCTGCAACACCATGATGCGCGACGGTACCAAGCATTTTGAGAAAGAAGACCAAGTGTCTGTTTTGGATATCGCGGAAATTGTGAATGATTCGCTTAATCCTTCATGATGTCAATGGATCCCCAACGCGAACTATTGCCATCGATGCCTGATGCCTGCAGGGTATGGGTGTTTGCAGCGCAGCGGTGGTTAACAGCCGAAGAATCAGCTTCTTTGCGCAGCGAAATGACGGCTTTCGTGTCTGGTTGGCAAGCCCACGGGAAGGATTTGTTGGCAGGATTTGACCTGTTGTTTGACTGTGTTCTGGTGGTGGCTGTGGATGAAACGAAGGAGCCCCCCTCGGGTTGCAGCATTGATAAAGTGTTTCATTTGCTGAAAATGCAAAACGAAAAATGGCAGTTGGATTTTTTTCAACGAACCTTGATTTGGGCTTGGGTAGGCAAGGAACTTTGTATCTATGATTATCCATCCTTGTTGAAGGCGTTGAAGGAAGGTGAAGTGAAAATGAATACGCCCGTTTTGAACACACTACCTGTGACATTGGGCGACTTTAGAAACAAACGATTTATGTCATTGAGCGATAGTTGGGTAGCCAAAAAATTACACAGAGATTTACAAAATACATGAAAGACAAACGCATTCTCATCCTGTTCCTGACCATATTCATTGACCTGTTGGGCTTTGGAATTGTTATTCCCATTTTGCCCAATTTGGCCAAAACCTTGGCGGCGACTTCCGGAATGCCATTTAATCCCGATGTAGCGGTGGGCGTTGTTGCTGGTTCGTTTTCCATCATTCAGTTTTTGTTCGCGCCCATTTTTGGGGCATGGTCTGACAGGATCGGACGTAGACCCATCATTTTGATGAGTGTTTTCGCGAACATCTTCGGTTATTACCTGTTTGGCATTAGCGCCAATTTTAGTTTTCTGTTGTTTTCTCGTGTAATT
The DNA here is from genome assembly GCA_024643755.1 of Flavobacteriales bacterium. GTDB lineage: Bacteria > Bacteroidota > Bacteroidia > NS11-12g > UBA955 > UBA955. The sequence continues at coordinate 34,718 of JAHEMG010000001.1, forward strand.
TCCGGTTTTGGAAGTGCGAATATTTCCGCAGCACAAGCTTATATCGCAGATATTACCGCACCGGCAGATCGTGCCAAGCGGATGGGTATCATTGGTGCGGCCTTTGGTTTGGGATTTGTTTTTGGTCCCCCAATCGGCGGATGGCTATATCACCACGGTGGTGAGCATGGCGTGCAGTGGGTTGGTTTTTTTACCGCTGCGTTGTGCGCGTTGAATTTTGTGTTGGCTTGGTTTTTGTTGCCCGAAAGTTTGCAGACTAAATCGGTAGAGAAGCGCAAAGTATCCGCTACGTTCAAAGGACTCGTTACCGTTTGGCGCATCGATATTATTGGTGAATTGTTTTTGATTAACTTCCTGTATATCGCTGCGTTTAGTATGATGCAGGTAAATGCGAGCGTATTGTGGAAAGAGAAATATGGTCTCACAGAATACGGTATCGGCAATATTTTTGGTTTCATTGGTATTTGTAGTGCCATTGTTCAAGGCGGTCTGATTGGTATGTTTCAAAAGAAATGGGGCGTGCGCAAAATGTTGCTCATGGGCTGTCCCATTGTAGCCGTGGGTTTGAGTATTATTCCCATCGCCAACGATACCCAAACGTTTTATATGGTGCAGGCCTTCGCCATTTTGCTTCTCGCGTTTGGCAATGGTTTGATGATGCCTGCGATCAATTCCTTGGTGAGTTTGAATACGCCTGCGGAGTCGCAAGGACAGATGTTGGGTATGTTGCAGAGTTTGGGGTCACTTGCACGTGCGATTGGTCCGATCATCGCCGGTGGCTTGTATCATTACTATTATGGCTTGCCGTATTTTAGTGGTGGCTTGTTGATGATGATGGCGCTGGTGGTAGCAATTTTGTTGTCGAGGCGACTCAAGTCAACCGAAGAGGACGCAATCGATAAAGGATAAATCAGCATTTAAGGATTATCGGGTATGGCCATCAAGCAGGAAATACAGAAAATGAAGCCATTGAAAGTGGTGCATTTGAATGCCTCTTCTGCGGGTGGTGCTTTTGTGGCAGCGCAAAGACTGAGCGAGGCACTGAATCAGCGGCCTGATATCGACAGTGAACATTGGGTTTTTGATGGGGGCGAGGGCGATTTTCACCTTTGGGCCAATAATTGGTTGAGACGGAAATGGGCATTTGCCTTACACGCATTGGAGAAATTGGATTTTCTTCGCCATGAACGTGAGCGATCGGTGCGATTTGCCTTCAGTCACGGAAAGACTGGTGTAAATGTTGCTGCGTGGCGTGCGATTCAACAGGCCGACGTGGTTCATTTGCATTGGGTAAACAAGGGGTTTGTGAGTTTGAATGGATTGGATGCCTTGCTACGTGGTAAGCAAAAAGTGGTATGGACATGTCACGATATGTGGCCATTTACCGGCGGTTGTTATCATCCCCGGGGCTGTGATCATTTTGAACGGCGATGTGGTGAATGTGCCTATTTGAAGAATCCTGCCGAGGGAGATTTGTCGCGCCGCGTATTCACGGCCAAACAGCGCATATTTCAATCGAATGAAGCGCATTTACAATTTGTAACTCCAAGTCAATGGTTGAAAGATCAGGCCTTGAAGAGCGGGGTATTAACGTCAAAATTACGCACGCAGATTGAGGTGATTCCCAATCCCATTGATACCGATTATTTTCATCCGGTTTCAGATACTGCAGGTATTCGCAAGTTAGACGATAGTGCAAAACCATCTTCAATCTCAGTGCAAAAGCCCTTTACGTTGATGTTTGCGGCAGCCAACTTGGGCAATGTGGCCAAGGGGTTTGCTGAATTCCGGGATTTGTGCAATGCCTTGTATGCGAGTGGTTACACCCAGTTGAAGGCGTTGGTGGTGGGAGAAAATCGCTTGGGTGATTTGGGGTTGCTTTGTGACTTTGAAGCATTGGGTTTCATAGCCGATTCCCAGAAAATGCGAGATGCCTATTGGGCCACAGACGTATATGTAACTACCTCCCACGAAGAGAATTTGCCCACAACCATCATGGAAAGCTTGAGTTGTGGTGTGCCCGTGGCTGCTTTTGCGGTGGGTGGTATTCCTGAAATGGTGGATGTAGACGATGCCCATCGCACGGGATGGTTGGTGCCAAAAATGGATGTAGATTCCTTGGTGCGCAACATCGCTGCGTATATGGCTTTGGATAACGATGGTCGTGCCCAAATCCAGCGAAACTGCAGAACGGCAGCATTGGCAAAGTATAGTGCTGAGAGCATTGCATTGGCCTATCAACGGGTGTATTTGAGTTGATAGTGGGATGATTGTTCGGGTGTTTGATTGAATTGTTTGACGACTGATTTACGGGTAACAAAAAAGCCATACCCAGGGGCATGGCTCTCTTGCTGTTGGATTATTTTGGCTATCAATCCACGTTATCGTGCAAATGGCGATTCGGTTTAACCGTAAGATCGCGTGCATTCATGGGGTTTTCCTCGCCAATGGTGATTTTACTCACGAGTTGGCTTTGGCTTGGGGGTGCTGACTCCAAATTGATGCCCTTGCGCATGTACGCAGGGATTTCAATGTCGTTATCGAGCAGTGATTCTCTGTCTCTCCGACCATTTTCCATGCGGGTATCGCGGAAAATTTGTGCCATTGGGTCATCGCTCCAGTCATCGGAAGGTTCAAATGCCTTGGGTGCTACATTGATGGGGTTCAACGCTTCGGGCTGTTCCCATTCAACGTTGTGTGCTGGTGTATTTGTGGCCTCGAAATCGTTTTGATTGAAAGCCGGCGGCACATGATTGATGACGGTGGGCTGAGAAACCGGTGCGCTAAAGAGGTTGGGTTGACTGACTCTGCTTTGTGCGGGGTTGTGACCATAAGGATTCATGGGGTTCCCGTAAGGGTTTGCAGGGTGGGCGTTGCTAACGGACTGCTGTGGCAACTCGTTGGTTTGTACCGACACATTGGGTGCTTGCACATTGGCTCTCACTTCAAAGCCGGTGGCGATGACGGTGATCGCAATGTCTTCTCCCAAGCTTTCGTCTTTGGTGATACCCATTTTCAAGTGTGCGGTATGTCCTGCCTCTTCTTGCAAGAATTTCTTCACTTTGGAAATCTCACTCATCACGGGCTCTTTGTGTCCGTAGGTGAAATTCACCAACAGGTGCTGTGCTCCTCTGATGCGTGTATTGTCGAGCAGCGGACTATCCAAAGCCATTCTCGCCGCATTTTCAGCGCGATTTTCGCCGGCTGCAAAACCGGTACCCATGATGGCGCGACCGCTGTCTTTCATGGCGGTTTGCACATCCATGAAGTCTACGTTGATTTGTCCGGGTTTGGTAATGATTTCTGCGATACCTCTTGCGGCGGTACACAGGATATCATCGGCTTTTGAAAAGGCTTGCGTAATGGTTAGATCGCCATACATATCTACGATGCGATCGTTGCAAATGGTGAGTAGTGCGTCTACGTGTGGACGGAGTTTCTCCAATCCATCGTTGGCCTGACCAATACGTTGTGGTCCTTCATCCTCAAAGGGGAGGGTGACGATACCTACAGTAAGGATATTGAGTTCTTTGGCGATTTTGGCGATCACGGGGGCAGCACCTGTTCCAGTTCCACCACCCATACCGGCGGTGATAAAGACCATTTTGGTGTTGTCTTCCATGATTTGGCGAATTTGCTGCATGTTTTCCATGGCGGCTTTTTCGCCCATATCGGGCATAGACCCAGCGCCTAAGCCTTCAGTTAATTGTGCGCCCAATTGCAATCGGTTGGGGATGGGACTGCTATGGAGTGCTTGTAAATCGGTGTTGCAGATAAAGAAGTCGACCCCCTCGATCCCATGACGGAACATGTGGTTCACGGCATTGCTACCGCCACCACCCACACCAATCACTTTGATGAGGTTGCCTCTGCGAATATTGACTGCTGGTTCAAATACGGACATGATTTCTATGGTTTATCAATCTCAACTATCTTGAAAATCGTCGCCTTCCTTCATCCAGTCGTTGAGGCCTCTAAACAAATTGGATTTTCCGCCCAACCAAGAACCTGTGAACAGGTTAAAGCCGCTGCGTTTGCCAATTTCAGTATCTCCAATTTCCATTTGGTGAGGGGCTTGTTCAATGACAACTTCATCCAAGAAGGGGTCGCTCACGCGGGCAACGGGTTCTTCGTGGTTGATGATTTCGTTATTGAGTTCAATGTGCTGGTGTTTTTGTGCCAGTTCAAATCCTTTCAACACCAATCCAATGCTGGTAGCGTACATGGGGTTGCGCACTTCGTCGATCATGCCTTTGCCAAGACGCTGTCCGGGCGAACCAATATGCACTTCCAAGCCGATGAAGTAATTGAAAAGTTGGGTGATGTCTTTCATTGAAGATCCGCCGCCTGTGAGCACGATACCACCAGCGAGTTTGTTGCGGATACCAGAAACTACGATTTCGAAATCAACCTTTTGGATGATGTCTTCCACACGCGCACGAATGACCTGAGAAATCGCATAGAGAGAAATTTCTTTGGGCGCACGACCGGGCAGTCCGGGTACCACAACCACTTCATTTTTCATGGCTTCGGTTGGGTAGCAGCTGCCGTAATTGACTTTTACATATTCCGCTTGGTCTTTCAAGATGCCAAACGCTTCTTGCAAATCTTTGGTGATTCTATCACCACCGATAGGGATGATGGCTGTGTGTCTGATCGCACCATCGTCGAAAATACAAATGTCGGTAGTACCACCTCCAATGTCGACCAGCGCCACCCCAGCTTCCATTTCGGGTTCGCTCAATACGGCTGCGGCAGAGGCCACGGGTTCAACGATGAGGTCGGCGATTTCCAGGCCTGCTCTGCGAACGGCCATCAAGATGGTTTTTGCGGCAGAGGTTTCACCGGTGATGATGTGGTAGTTGCATTCAACGCGCACACCGACACGACCTACGGGGTCTTTGATGCCTTCTTCGCCATCGATGCGATATTCTTGGGGCAGTACGTGGAGGATCTCCAAACCGGGCGACAAGGCCAAGTTTTCCATTTCTGCTTCCAATTTGTTGAGTTCGTCTTCAGTGATTTCAACATCCCACTGTTTGCGACTGAGTGTGCCACGGTGTTGCAGACTTTTGATATGGTGTCCGGCGATACCCACAAAAACCGTTTTGATGTTGACTTGACTTTGTTTGATAGCTTCTTCTACGGCAGATTGGATGGCGGTAACGGCTTTGGCCACGTTGGCGACCATTCCGCGCGATACGCCACCTTGGCTTGGGGCTTTTCCCATGCCCAAAACGTTGATTTTGCCGTTTTCAGCCATTTGACCGACAATCGCGCAAACCTTGGTGGTTCCGATGTCGAGTCCTACGATGATATTGTTATTGATAGCCATATTTTTTTGTAATTGTACTTGGGTTGTTATTTGCGCTTAACGACTGTTGTTTTTATTGGACTTAGGTTCTTCTTTCTGTATAGTTTCTTGGTCATAGCGTGTTCCTATCACCTGATTGAGGTTGGAAATGTCTACGGTTTTGTAGCGATCCCAGCCCGTGCTTTTGAGGCCTTGATCGTAGAAAAGACGCAGGTTTCCGAACTTTTCGGGTAGGTTTAAGCCATTGCCTACAACAATGCTATGTTTTCCGATGCGGGGAATCAAAATCACGTCGTTGTAATTATCTACATACAATTGTTGAAATTGCATGTTCCACAGCGAGTCGGCGGCGATGAACTTGGCCACAGACAGCAAATTCCTGGCAGTTTCACCCGCAATGATTTTCCCAGCGGCCATGACATTTCTGATATTTCCGTTGGCCACAAGCACATCGCAGAATTTGGCTGAGGTATTGGGTATCATCACGCCTTGGGTATCGAGGTAGAATTCTTGTCCTTGCGTATTGCTTACCAGCACGATGGGGGTGCGTTCTTCGACTTTTACTTTGAAAACCCCATCCAGGGCGATGTATACTTCGGCTTTTTTAACGGCGGGGATTTTATTGAGTCGCGCCTCGAGTTTTTGAATGTTGATGTCCGAGGCACTTCTGCCGGTGGGATTGCCAATGACGGCTTGGATAGAATCGGTGAGGTTGTTGTTGTTGAGGAACAGGGCTTGGCCTTCTGGGAGTATGTTGATTTCGAGGGTTTCGACCAGTCGGTTTTTGGCGGTTTTGGAGATGGACGTCCAAAAAATGGCCAGTGCCACGAGCAACACCAGCAACAGGGCTAACATCCATTGGCGTTTATTGATGGCGGGTTTCCAGTTCATGGTAGAGGGTTTGAATGGGTTGAACAAGTCGATCGATATCGCCAGCGCCGAGGATGAGTAACACTTCAGCGGGGTTGGCTTCAAGGATCGTGAGGATGTTTGTTGGGTTGACCAGCTGTTTGTTGGGGTTGTTGATAGAACTCAACAGCCATTGGCTGGTAACGCCGGGGATGGGCAATTCCCGCGCGGGGTAGATGTCCATCAGGTATAGGTGGTCGAGTTTTGACAAGCTGTCGGCAAATCCGGGCGCAAAATCTTGGGTTCTGCTAAAGAGGTGGGGTTGAAAGATGCCGGTGATTTTTTTATTGGGGTAAAGGGTTCTCACTGAGCCGATGATGGCGTTGAGTTCTTCGGGGTGATGGGCATAATCGTCGATCACCACGTAGTTGGGCGATTTGTGGATGTATTCGAATCGTCTTTTGGCGCCTTTGAATGTGGCGATACCTTGTTGTAGTTCGTTGATGGGCAGGCCAAGGAAGCCATAGCAAATCCCGAGCGCAGCGAGGGCATTTTGTACATTGTGATGGCCGGGAAGTCCGCATCGGAACTCGGCAATCATTTGGTTGTTCATGGCCAGCTTGAAACAGAAATCACCTTGGTCTACTTTTACTTCTTGGGCGTGTATGGCGGAATCAGTGGAGGTTCCGTAGCGATAAGTAAGTACGTGTGAGGGGGTTTGGAGCTGGAGCGACTCATGGAGCATGAGGGCGGCGCCGTGGGGTTTTGTGGTTGAGGGCAAAGGTTGCTCGGCGCCGCCCCAAGAACGAATCAACTTGGTGAAATCCGCAAACGCTTGGGTGAAGGCCTCAGCCGTGCCATAAATGTCGAGGTGGTCAGGATCCATCGCCGTAATAATGGCCAAATCGGGGTTTAGGCGATGAAAACTGCGGTCGAATTCATCGGCTTCCAGCACAATGATTTCTCCGCGTACATCCAGGTTGCGACCATCGGTTTTGCGGATGTAGTTGCTGCCGAAATTGGATGAAATTCCACCCAAGAAAGCCGTGAAATTCACGTTGCAGCTGTGCAGCAAATGCGCCACCAGCGTGGATGTGGTTGTCTTTCCGTGTGTGCCCGCCACTGCTATACAAAATCCATTGCGCGCGATACTGCCCAGCACCTCGCTGCGCTTCATGATGGTCACGGATTGTTCTTGCAACCAAACCCATTGTGGGTGATTTTTTGGAATCGCCGGGGTTAGGATGAACAAGGTGTTAGGCAAGTTCTCGGTAACCTGCGTGGGTAACGCCTCCAAAGCATCATCAAACAGAATGTTGGCACCTTCGTCTTGTAAAGCGCTGGTCAACGGCGTTGGGGTTTTGTCATATCCCATCACCGGCATGCCTATCTGCAGCAGATACCGTGCGATGGCACTCATGCCAATGCCGCCAATGCCCAAGAAATAGGCCTGTTCAAAATCTGTTATGCGCCTTTCTGTAGACATGATTCTATCAAGTTGACAATGGTTTCAGTGGCTTGGGGCTTGGCGATGCTGTTCAATTTCTCTTGCATTTCTGCCTGTTTTTTCGTATCTTTTAGCAAGGCGATGGCTGCATCGATGAGCTTTTCCGGCGCCTCCTGGTCCGTAATGAGCACCGCGGCATCCATATCGCTCAGTACCCTGGCGTTTTTGGTTTGATGGTCGTCTGTGACATTGGGTGAGGGTACCAAAACTGAGGGTTTGCCCACCACCGCGATTTCTGAAATGCTGATGGCACCTGCGCGAGAAATCACCACATCCGCAGCGGCAAACGCATCCTCCATGTTGTAGATGAATGGCGCAATGAAAATTCCTGGCGCATCGCCCTGAGAAAAAACACTGGGATTGCTGGTGATGATTTCGTTGATTTTTTCGGTGTGCGACTGAGAAAACGGGAGTCCCATTTGCCAAATCACTTGGATTTTGGCTTCGGCCAGTTTCAGGAGGTTGTTGAACAACGTTTGGTTGATGGTTCTGGCGCCTAAACTGCCGCCGGTGACCAACAATACCGGTAGGTGTGGTTTGAGGTTGCCGAATTTCGATAGACTGTCTGCCCGAGAAGTATCGCCCTCTCGGCCGAGTATTGTCCCCAAATCGATGATATTTTGTCGTACCGGATTCCCTGTAAACGTCCACTTCCCTTCCGGAAAAAACGCGTCCATGTTTGGAAATCCTGTACATATGTGTTTGGCGTTGCGGGCCACCATTCGGTTGGTGAGGCCGGCGAATCCGTTTTGTTCTTGTAGGATGGTGGGGTAGCCATTTCTTGCTGCCATGAAGCAAATGGGCAAGCTGGCATAGCCGCCGGTCCCGATGACTGCGCTGGGTTGGAATTGGTTGAGGATTTTTTTTGCTTTCCAGAAGCTCTGTAAGGTTTTCATCGCTACCAACAGGTTTCTGGGCGATAGGGATCGCTTCAAGCCTTCGATGGGGAGTCCCACGATTTTGAATCCTTCCTTTGGCACTTTTTCCATTTCCATTTTGCCCAAGGCACCCACGAACAGGAATTCCGCGTCGGGGTATCGCTGTTGGAGCGACTTAGCGATGGCTACCGCCGGGAATATATGTCCGCCCGTACCACCTCCTGAAAGGATGAATCTGTGGGGTTTGTTGGGTTTCATGGCAGTGGTCATGGGTTATAGTCCGGCCGTAATGGCTTCGTTTTGTTGTGTTTTTTCGTCTTCGATGTATTTGGAAATGCCCAGGATGATTCCAAAGCCGATGCTATTCATGAATAAGCTGGTACCGCCCATGCTGACCAACGGAATGGTGAGTCCGGTTACTGGAAGCATGCCCACGGCAACGCCCATATTCACGAACGCTTGTAAGCTCATGGAGAGGCCTAATCCCATGGCCACTAGCGCGCCGAAGGCGCGCGGACTTTCCACCACAATTTTCAAACATCGAAAGACCAGTATCAGAAAGCATCCCGCCACAATCAATCCGCCGATTAGGCCATATTCCTCGATAATGATGGCGTAGATAAAGTCTGAATAGGGGTGAGGTAGGTAATTCCTTTGGGTGCTGTTGCCCGGTCCTTTTCCAAATACACCTCCAGTTGCAACGGCAATTTTGGATTGTAATTGCTGGTAGTTTCCTTGTCCATCGTCTTGCCCCATGAACGTCTCGATACGCTTTTTCCATGTGGGAATACGACTGCTTTCCATGCCGTCTGTGTTTACATTCAGCAAAACCACCACCAATATGCTAATCAATCCAACCCCCGAGAAAGTCAAATACATCATGTACTTGAAATTGACCCGACCGATAAACATCAGCAACGCCGCCGTTACAAATACCACCAAAGAGGTACTCAAATTCTCCGGCGCAATCAATAAAACTACCATCAGGATGTAGCCCAAGGTGGTCCAGAATACGCGCGGACTATCGATCTCCTCTTGATTTTTACTCAAATACCGGGATATGTACATCACCAGAAACAACTTAGCCATGTCCGATGGCTGAAAGGTGACGCCCAATCCAGGGATGGGGATTACCCGCGTGGCATTGTTGATTTCAGATCCTATCGCCAAGGTAAGTATCAGCAATCCAATGGAAATCCACAGAAAGATTTGGCTGATCCTGGAATAGTAGGAAAAGGGAATCAGGTGGGTGAGAAACAGCAGACCCAAACCAATGAGCAGGAATCCGGTGTGACGCAAAAAATACCATTCGGTGTTCCCGCCTTGCTTGGAATATGCCAAGGTTCCTGTGGCGCTGTATACGGCCAAAATACCGATGAGCGATAGGATGATGATGACAAACCATATCCATTTGTCGCCTTTGAAACGGGAAGTGAATTGAGCATTCATGCGTGTGAGGTTGAGATTAAAGGTGTCTTACGGCTTCTTTGAACTGTCTGCCGCGGTCTTCGTAGCTATCGAACAAGTCGAAGCTGGCACAGGCTGGCGACAGCAATACGATATCGCCCTGTTCGGCCATTTTTGAGGCCACGTGAACGGCTTCTTTGGCAGAGCTGGTGTTGATGATCAGGTCTACATCGGCTTGAAACGCTTGGTGAATCTTGATGTTGTCGAGTCCCAAGCAAATGATCATTTTTACTTTGCTCTTCACCAAGTTTTTCAAATCAGCATAGTTGTTGCCTTTGTCGACCCCACCTGCAATCCATACCACAGGTCTGTCCATGCTCTCGAGCGCATACCAAGCTGAATTGACGTTGGTGGCTTTTGAATCGTTGATGTAGTCTACACCCCCGACTTTTTGGACAAACTCCAAGCGATGCTCAGCGTTTTGGAAATTGGTAAAGCTTTCGCGGATACTGTCCTTGCGAACGTCCATCAAGCTTGCAGCCACAGAAGCGGCCATGCTGTTGTAGGCGTTGTGTTGCCCACGGAGTGTGAATTCATGCATATCGAGAGTAAATTTTTCTTTAATGAGGATGTGTAAAAGGTTGTCTAAGCCATAGGCCCCCTGCGTAACCGGCTGTTGCAGACTGAAGGGGATGGCTTGGGATTGGAATGGGTTACGCGACATCGCCTCACGGGTGAGTTGATCGTCTGCGCAGTATATGAAATAGTCCTCAGCCGTTTGGTTCTTGGTGATGCGCATTTTGCTGTTGGCATAGGCGTTAACATCATAATTGTATCGATCCAAATGGTCTGGGGTGATGTTGCACAAAATGGCGATGTGACTGCGATATTGGTCTATGCCATCGAGTTGGAAACTGCTCATCTCCACCACGTAATAGTCGAATTGCTCCTGCGCAACTTGTCGGGCCAAAGACCTACCAATGTTTCCCGCTAAGCCCACATTCAATCCTGCTTGTCTCAGCAAATGGTAGGTGAGCAAGGTGGTGGTGGTTTTGCCATTGGTGCCTGTGATGCTGATCATTTTGGCTTGGGTATATCTGAACCCAAATTCCAGTTCGTCGATCACTTCAATCCCTTTTTGCAAAGCTGCCATCACCATGGGGGCGGTGTGGGGGATGCCTGGACTTTTGATGATTAGGTCGGCAGACAGGATCTTTTCTTCACTGTGCTGCTCTTGTTCCCAGGCGATGTTGTTCAGGTTGAGTTCGTCTTGGTATTTCTGGGCGATTTTTCCGCGGTCCGACACAAATACATCCCAGTTTTGGGCAACGCCCAAAACTGCGGCACCTGTGCCACTTTCGCCTGCTCCCAATATGACCAATCGCTTTCTCAACGCAGTTTAATGAGGGCTAGTGTGGCTAAAACGAGAATAATGGTGATCAACCAGAAGCGGATGGTAATCTTGCTTTCAGGTAAGTTTTTCTTCTGGAAATGGTGGTGCAGGGGCGACATCAAGAAGATGCGCTTGCCTTCCCCAAAGCGTTTTTTGGTATACTTGAAATAGCTAACCTGCAAAATCACAGAGCCACTTTCGGCCAAGAAAACACCGCACAAAATGGGCAGTAACAATTCCATTTTGATGATGATGGCTACGGCTGCAACTGCGCCTCCCAATGCCATCGATCCAGTATCGCCCATGAAAACTTGGGCTGGGTAGCCGTTGTACCACAAAAAGCCCAAGCAAGCGCCAATAACCGCCGCCAAGAATATTACCACCTCGCCCGAATTGGGTACGTAGATGATGTTTAGGTATTGGGCAATTTTGATGTTACCCGCAGCATAAGCCAAAATCCCAAGGCCCACACCCACAATGGCAGTGGTGCCCGCGGCAAGTCCATCGATACCATCGGTCAGGTTCACTGCGTTGGTTACCGCCATCACAATGAAGATGATGATGGGTACGTAAATGATCCAAGCGTTGTGCGCCCCAGGGATGAACTGTGAGTAATTTAAAATGTTCTTGGTGATGGGTAAGTTGGTGGTGAGTTCCAAGTGATTCACACTGTGCGTGTGGTCAATGGTGATCGCAATCAGCGCACCCAACATCAATTGTCCAATCAATTTGGTGGTGGCCTTCATGCCTTCTTTGTCCTTTTTGAATACCTTGATATAATCGTCGATACCGCCAATCACGCCCATCCAAATGGTGCTGATAATCATTACGATTACATAGATATTGTCGAGCCGGGCGAGAAGGAGCGTAGGGACAAGAATGCTCAAGATGATGATGATTCCACCCATGGTAGGGGTGCCTTTTTTCTGCATTTGTCCTTCGAGGCCGAGCTCGCGGATGGTTTCGCCAATTTGCTGACGTTGTAGCCATCCGATGATGCTTTTGCCTGCGATCAGCGCAAACAACAAGCTGATGATCCCTGCCAATGATGCCCGGAAAGAGATGTATTTGAACACGCCGGCGCCGGCAATGCCCAATTTGTCGAGATGTTCAAACAAGTAGTATAACATGGCTCTGTGTATTATTCGATGAGTTTAAAGGTTTCGCTGAGGATTTGTTTATCGTCGAAAGGATGCTTCACCCCCTGAACGTCTTGGTAGGTTTCGTGTCCTTTCCCGGCCACCAAGATGATATCGCCCGTTTGTGCCATGAGCACCGCGGTTTTGATGGCTTCTTTGCGATCGGTGATTTTTACGATGCGTTTGTAGTGTTGTGGTTCAACGCCTGCCTCCATTTGTGATAGGATGACTTGCGGCTCCTCGAAACGGGGATTGTCGCTGGTGAGAATCGCGCGGTTGCTCAATTCGGCGGCGAGTTTGCCCATTTCTGGTCGTTTGGCTTGGTCTCGGTTGCCGCCACAGCCCACCACAGTGATGAGGTTTACGCTGTTTTTTCTGATTTCGTTGATCGTTTGCAACACGTTTTTCAATGCATCTGGCGTGTGAGCGTAGTCCACGATGGCCGTGATCCTGTTGGGACCTCTTAATACTTCAAACCTTCCGTTGACTTTGCCCAATGCGCTCATCTGGATGGGTAGTTCGGGATCGCCCTCCGTAAGCAAAAAGGCGGTGGCGTAAACGGCGCACAGATTGTAAGCATTGAATCCGCCAATCAACGGGGTCCAGAACTCGGTTTGGTTTAACTGCAATTGCATTCCAGTGAAGTCGTGCTCAGAAACCCGAACAGTGAAATCGGCGGGTTGCTTCATGGCGTAGGTGTAACGCATCGCCTTGGTGTTTTGCAACATTACCATACCATTTCGGTCGTCTTTGTTGGTCACCGCAAACGCATCGCCCGGTAGCTCATCGAAAAATTGTTTCTTAGCTTTGAGGTAGTTGTCGAACGTTTTATGGTAATCCAAATGGTCGTGGGTGAGGTTGGTGAAAACGCCCGCGGTAAACGGCACGCCAGCAATTCTGCGCTGATCCACCGCATGAGAGCTTACTTCCATAAAACAGTGGCTGCAGCCAGCATCTGCCATCTGGGCCAACAAGCCGTGCAGTGCAACAATATTGGGGGTGGTGTGTGTGCTGGGGATGATGTCTTTGCCGATGCGATTTTCAACGGTAGATATCAGGCCGCACAAATGGCCTCGGAAGGTGAATAAATCAAACAGCAACGTGCTTACGCTCGTTTTTCCGTTGGTGCCGGTGGTGCCTACGATGGTGATTTTTTCGGCTTTGCGATCGTAGAAATTCAAGCAAATTTCACCCAAGGCCTTGGCTACATTGTTGACCAAAACATAGGCCACGCCATCGCGCAGTGCAGCGGGTAGTGTGCTGCATAAAATGGCTGATGCTCCTGCATCTATACATCCGTCGATAAATGTGTGTCCGTCTACCGTAGTGCCCTGCATGGCTGCATACAAACTGTCTGTGGTTACTGCTCTGCTATCGATCTGGAGATTTTCCACGCGCACGTCCACCGCTCCGTATACTTCTGCGGAATCCAACGTGGCGATGAGCTGCTTGAGGGTTTTCATGGACGGTTAGTAGGGTTTGAGTATGAGGACAACTTCGTTGACGGTATTCAGTTTGGTATTGGGCGCTGGGGCTTGGTCGCTGATTCTGCCGTAGCCGCTATAGTTGGCTTTGATGCCCAAATCGCTCAGTAGTTTCAGTGCGTCGCGCAATCCCATGCCGCGTAAATCGGGTAGGTTGGATTGCTCAATTTTCATGGGTTTCAACTTTACCGAGTGCGCCTCTTTGATGGGGTCGATGTATTGGCCATGGAGTACGGGGTGGCTGTTTTTGGATTGACTGTCGAGTAGTAACTGTGAGCTGATGCCGATGTCGTTCAATACCCACTTGGTTTTGTTTACATCGCCTTTCAGAATGCCGGGAACTTGTGGCAAGCTAGCGGTGTGTAAGGTGGGCTGTACTTTGATATGGGTGCTGTAAATGCGATCGCTGATGTTTTTGAATATTGGCGCAGCGATTTGCGAGCCGGAGTATCGACCACTTTTGGGGTTGTTTACCACCACCACGATGGTGTACTGGGGATTGTTGGCAGGGAAGAAGCCCGCGAAGGATGCTTGGTACTGCTTTTGGTTTTCGCCATTGTAGCCGCCTTTGCCACTGGAAATCCAAGCGGTTCCGGTTTTACCCGCAATTTTGTAGTTGTCGGTTTTGATGCCATTGGCAGTACCGTTGTCTACCACCTGTACCAACATTTGGGTAAGGGTTGCTGCGGTTTTTGCGCTAACGGCACGTTCGTTCAACACGATGGGTTCGATTTTGGACTGGGTTTGTCCTTCATGGCGGATTTCCTTCACCATGTAGGGTTGCATCATTTTGCCCTGGTTGGCGATGGTGTTGTAAAGCATCAGCGTTTGCATCGGAGAAATTTTGCTGCTGTAGCCGATGCTCAAAGAAGGCAAGCTGGTGCCCGACCATCCCGATTGATCTGGGGTGGCGATGCTGGGGTTGCTACTTGAAGGAATGTCGAATTTGGGTTTGATGTGCAAGCCCAAGTCCAAGGCGTGTTGCGTGAATTTTTCGGGGTCCTTTTTGTAATGCTGCATCACAAATTTGCTGGTGCCCACGTTGGAAGAATATTGCAAACACTCGCTCAAGGTGTAGTAGCGCTTTTTGGGCTTTACTGCATCCTCGAGTTTCATATCATACCACTTCCACTTGCCCCAAGAATTGTCGATGCTATCGGTGGTGCTGACTTTGCCGTCTTCCAGCAGTGCGATGGCCGATAATAATTTGAACGTGGAGCCGGGTTCAGTGAATTCGCTCACGGCATAGTTTTGGGCTTCGTAATATTGTCCGTCTTCCCCGCGTTTGAGGTTGGCCATGGCTTTGATGGCGCCGGTCTTGCTCTCCATGACAATCACACATCCGTGGTCTGCTGATTCGGCTTCCAAACCTTTTTGCAATGCGTACTGGGCGATGTCTTGAATTCTAACGTCTAACGTGGTTACGATATCTTTGCCATTGATTGCGCCGCGGTTGTTGCCGACTTGAATCGGACGCCAGGTTTGGCCGCTCATGCGTTGCTGCATTTGGGTGCCGTTTTTGCCCCTGAGTAAGGTGTCGAACGCGCCCTCAAGTCCAACCGCTGTCTTGTCTTTGATATACCCAATGGTTCTTTTGGCGAGTTCACCCATGAAGTACATGCGCTTGCCTTTTTCCTCGTACCAGATGCCGCCTTTGAATTTTCCCAAACGGGCGATGGGCCAAGTTTTGATGGCTTTGACCTGTTCGAAGCCCAAGTCTTTGCCGATTTTTAGGTAACGGGTGCGTTTTTCACGGTGCTTGATAAAGTATTCCTTCCATTGGCTGGGGTTGCGCTCAGGGAACATGCGCGACATCATCATGCTGAAGCTATCAATTTTGGCAATGAATACTTGTGAGGTGAGGCCGTCGGCACGTAGGTCGAAGATGACGTCGTACTTTGGGACAGATGTTGCGAGGAGGCTTCCATCGTCGGCATAGATATTTCCGCGCAGGGCTTCGATTTCAACCACCCGGGTGTTTTTTGCGCTGAGTTCTTCGCGGAATTTGTCGTCGGTGCCGAGTTGCAATTTGATCGCTGTGATGAAAATGGATACGGCGAAAACGGCGAGTAGGGCAAAGACGATATAGGCCCTGACCAAAATGACTTTCCTGGAATTGACTTTAGTCTTGCTCATGGGGTTTTGTCAGTTTGATGGGCGGGGTAGTGATTTCTTTCAAGCCACTGCCTTCGAGGCGTTTGCTCAATTCACTCTGTTTGCTTGCGTTGGTGGTTTGGCTTTCCAAGCTGATGCGTTCGCTGTGGAGTTCCTTGAGTTCTTTGGTGAGTTTTTCTTTGTTGCGGATGGCTTTGTTGGCGTGGTGCGAGTTGTAGATATAGAACAACATCAGGGCAAAGCCCACCAAGGCGAATTTGATCCAGCTCCATGTAGGGATGGGGGCATCCTGTGAAGGGGTGCTTGCTGCCGATGAGGGATCGCCCATCACGGTTTGCGGATCGATGTCGGCGTTTAGGAATGGGTTCTCTTCCATGTGTTGCGTACTCCTATTCTCATTTTTGCACTGCGTGCACGTTTGTTGCGTTCAATTTCTTCGGCGTCTGGGGCGATCGCGGCGTTTGGCATGCTATCAAAGGGTTTGCTGATGTGTCCATACAGGTCGGTATGTCGCTCACCTTGCAAATTGCCGGTTTGAAACAGGTGTTTTACCAAGCGATCTTCCAGTGAATGGTAGGCGATAACCACCAATTTGCCACCGGGTTTGATGATGTGTTCAGCGTCTTGGAGTAGTGTTTCCAAAACGAACATTTCTTTGTTTACGGCGATGCGCAGCGCCTGGAAAACTTGGCTCAGGTATTTGGCGGGTGTTTTTCCGGGGGTGCAGGGGGCGATGGCTGCTTTGAAGCCTTCTATGGTGCTCAGGTCCTTGCTGCCGCGAGATCTGCAAATGACTTCTGCGAGTCTGCGGGCATTGGGGATTTCGCCGTATTGCTTAAAGATGTGTAGTAAATCTGCTTCGCTGCCGGTATTTACCAGGTGTGCGGCGGAGGTGGGGTTTTGGGCCGACATGCGCATATCGAGCGGACCATTTAGTCTGTGTGCAAATCCCCGTTCTCCAACATCAATTTGGTGTGAAGAGATACCGAGGTCTGCAAGTATGCCATCTACGGGAAGGGCTTTGAGGTATTCGAGGTAGGGTTTGGTGAACTGAAAATTGTGGTTTACCAGGGTGAATCGGGGATCAGAAGGCACGCGTTGCAGGGTGTCTTCGTCTTGGTCGAAGGCGATGAGTTTGCCTTTGGGGGAGAGTTTGTTGAGAATGGCGCGACTGTGTCCGCCGCCGCCGAAGGTAACGTCAACATAGGTGCCGTCTGGGTTGGTTACCAGGGCATCCACGCTGGGATGAAGAAGGACGGGGTCGTGGTAGTCGTACATACGCAAACAGTTGGCCAACGGCCCGATGCGCTACTTACCCTTGGTTGCGTTGTTGGTGAAACAATTGCGCCAACTGAGACATTTCGGTAGCGTCAACATTGAGTTCAGATTCGTAAATGGCTTGATCCCACAATTCAATTTTGTTGCCATTGGCTACCAAGATTACTTCGGCGGAGAGCTCGGCGTATTCTAGGAGTTTCTTTGGGACCAAAATGCGTTGTGCGCCATCGATCTGAACCAAGTTGGCACCGTTGGTGAAGATTCGTTTGAACCGACGGATGTCGGGACTCATGAAATCATCCACAGCGTTCAGTTTGGCAGTTTCATCCAGCCAATCTTCCTTGGTGTAGAGCACCAGACACTTCTCGAATCCGCGGTTCACCACGAGGGTATTGCCAACCGCTTCGGGGAACTGAGCCCGAAGTTTCGACGGAATGGAAAGTCTTCCTTTCTCGTCCAGTTTGCAATTAAACTCTCCAATGAATGCGGTCATTCTGTGTTGGTTTTTTCTGTCTGCTAAATAAATATGCAATTTCCCACAATTTCCCACATTCTCCCCTTTTTAACCACTTGTTTTCCACATTGTACCACAAAGTGGGGGATTGTTGAAAAAATACGTCGGAATTCCACGATTTAGACAGTGCAAAACTAACATAAAAACACTGAAATACAAGGGTTTTGCTGGCTGTGGGAGAAAGTGGAGCAATTTTTAGGGTGTTTGGGGTGTTTTGGGGGGAAGGTGGGAGATTGTATCTTTGGTTCATGCGAAAGGGCATCAAATACATCATGGCAGGGGTCTGCGCCTTGGGGTTATCCACATTGATGGCCCAGGATTTGGTGTCGGTTCGTCCATTAAACATCCCTAAGATGTGGGGGATGGGGGTAAATGTGCGACATTTCGGCTATGATGCGACGTTGATGATGGAGCAGCCCGGTTTGCGTGCGGTGAAGACCCAGCAGTTGTGGTTGGGGGTGATGAAGGATCCGCGTGAAATGCGGGTGTTGAATGAGCGATTGCCGGGCAGCACTTCTTTTGCCATTGAACGCGTTACGCACAACATTGCATTGCGATATCAGTGGGGCAGGAGTGTTATTTTGAGTGATCGACAATCGCGCGGTGATGTTGGGTTGCGATTGAATGCTTCAGTGCAGGCGCCTGTGAATTATTCTTGGCCTTTATATGTATGGTTGTATCAGCCAGCGCCATTGACGGATGGTTATACTGCGGTAGCGTATGATCCGGCAGTGCACGATGTGGGGTTGGTGGGTGGTACGGCCCGATACGGATTGGGGTTTTCGCAAGGAAAGTTCACCCCTGGTTTGGGTGGTTTGGTTTCGATGCAGGCCGAATGGGGTAGTTATCGCAATGTGGTAAACCGACTTGTTTTGGGGTTTGGTGTGGATCGCTATGTAAAAAAATTGCCCATGTGGCATCGCCCTGAAATGAATCGAAACTTCTTCCCGTCGGTATTTGTTACCTTTGCAGTAGGATTTGACTATGGCCAACGCCAAACTGTTTATCCTACTCCATAAAATATACCCATCGCCGTGATAGAACTACCCATTGTATCCAAAGAAAAGCGTACGCCTAAGCCCAGCTGGCTGAAAATCGAACTGCCCACCGGAGAAAATTATACCCGTGTGAAGCGCATCGTGAAGGAACATAAATTACACACCATTTGTGAAGATGGCAGATGTCCGAATATGGGCGAATGTTGGGGCGAAGGCACAGCAACGTTCATGATTTTGGGCAATGTATGTACCCGGAGTTGTAGTTTTTGTGCGGTGGCAACGGGCCGTCCAACGGAGTACGATATGAATGAGCCCGAGCGCGTTGCGGAAGCCGTGAAATTGATGGGGGTGAAGCATTGTGTGATTACCTCTGTGAATCGCGATGAGTTGAAAGACAAAGGGGCTACGGTGTGGGCAGAAACGGTGAAAGCGGTGAAAGCGTTGAATCCAGAAACCACCATCGAAACGTTGATTCCTGATTTTAAAGCGCAGTGGGATTTGTTGTATATGGTGTTGGATGCGGGGGCTGAAGTGACCTCCCACAACATGGAAACTGTGGAACGACTGTATCGCATGGTACGTCCCCAAGCCAAATACGCCCGTAGTTTGGAGCAAACCAAGCGCACGCATGAGTATGGCAGAAGGACGAAATCTGGGGCGATGTTGGGGCTTGGAGAAACGGACGATGAGGTGAAGCAGTTGATGGAAGATTTGCGGGAGAATGGGTGTGATGTGCTTACGTTGGGACAGTATTTACAGCCCACCAAAATGCATTTGGAGGTGAAGGAATTTGTGCATCCCGATAAGTTTAAGCACTGGGAAGAGTTGGGATTGCAGATGGGATTCCGTTTTGTAGAAAGCGGTCCGATGGTCAGAAGTTCCTACCACGCTGAAAAACACGTACTATAATGTCTAATTCTTTTATGTATTTCTCCCATAGAAATTGGAAAAGTAAGGATACATTGTTTAATTTGTAAAATACCTAAAATAGACTAAAACATCTTATGAGAATAAAACCAATCATCACGCTCACCGCCTCGGCTACTTTGGTAGCTGGTATGTCGTTGTTTGTTGCGATGTTGCCCGTGGGAATGCCCGTTGCTTTGACGCAGTCAGAAAAGCATGACGAGGAAAAATCCATTGAGGGTGCCATTCGCTCGATGTACAGCATGCGATTGAACGAAGCCACCGGTACAATTGAGCCCGAGTGGTTTGAAGCTGCGATGTCTCAAGCCGATGCAATGCGTTTGAACCGTCGTGCCAACAAGCCGTTGAAATGGGAGAGTATGGGTCCAGACAACGTAGGTGGTCGTTTGCGTGCATTTTTGATTCACAAAGATTCCAATAACGTTTGGTTTGCGGGTAGTGTGAGTGGTGGTTTGTTCCGTTCTTTTACCAAAGGACAGAGCTGGACGCCCATCAACGACAAGCAAGAGAACTTGAGTGTGACTTGTATTGCGCAAAACGCGGCTACTGGTACCATTTTTTATGGAACGGGTGAAGGTGGATTTGTGAACTTGTCAGGAACCAGAAACGGATCACCCGCTTTCTTGGGTGGTGGTATGTTCAAGAGTACCAACAACCGCGGTGTGGCATTCAACAAAATGACCAATACATCTGCGGCTAGCTTCATGCAGTGTAACAGCATGGTGGCGCATCCAACCGACGATAAAATTTACGTGTCTACTGAAGACGGTATTTATGAATTCACCAATGATGGCGCCAACCAGAAGAAAATTTCTGTGGGTTCTATCAAAGAATTGAAGATGGATAAAAACGGTGTTTTGTGGGCATCGACCAATTTAGGTTCAGTGTTGAAAATGGATGCAGCGGGTGCAATGAAGGTGGTGAATAGTACAGTGAGTACTGGCGGACGTACATCCATTGCAATTTCTCCAGAGGATCCCAACTATGTGTATTTGATGGGTGCATCGAATACAGGTTCTTTCAGCGGTTTGTTCAGAACAACCGATGGTGGAGTTACTTGGAATCGCTTGATGAGTTACAGTTCTGTGACCGACATCTTTGGATCTAACCGTCAAGGTTGGTATGACAACGTAGTGAGTGTTGATCCTGCGAATAAGGATAAAGTATACATGGGTGGTGTGGATTTGGCTACTTGGGATGTTGTAAACGGATACCGCGAAACGGCTGGTACGTTTGATGCGCCTTGGAATACAAATTATGTACATGCCGATAAACACATGATTGCCTGGGATATGTCGACCAAGCCCGCTACCATTATTGTGGGTTCTGACGGTGGCTTGCACAGAAGTTTCGATGGCAAGGTATGGACGCCTATTTCTCGTGGGTTTACCACTTTGCAATTGTACAACGTAGCAGCCAACGAATTGGGTCACATGACCGGTGGTGCTCAGGATAACGGTACCCAGTTGTTGAATTTCAGCGGTAACTCTTTTGGTGGACAGCCATCAAAGACAGCCATTGAGATTTACGGTGGTGACGGTTTTGACGTTGAATTCTCACGTTTCAGTCCTAAGACCGTTTTTGTATCTACATACTATGGTAACGTAGCGCGTTCAGCGAACAGTGGTCAATCGACTTCAACTTTCTTCGATGACCGTCAGCCCGGAACTGCACAATCTGATTTTAATACCACTTTCTGCTTGTGGGAGTCAGGACCAAAGACATCTCGTTTGTTCTTGGCCAAGAACTCAGAAGTATGGATGGCAAATAACCCAACCGACTTTGCTGAAACTGTGAGCTGGTATTTGGTGGGTAAGAATTTGGGAACAGATCGCATCATCGAGATGGATTATTCTGCGGATGGTGATCATTTGTTCTTGTGTAAGTCGGGCCGTGTAACCCGTATCGACAGTATCAATTCAGCGACATTCACTTTGGCAGCCAACCCAACTGTGTTGCAAGTTCCTGCACCGATTGTTCAGACCAACATTACCCCTTCTGGTTTGAGTGGTAGAACGGTGACTTCAGTGAACGTTGACCAAATGGATGCAGAGCACGTAGTCATCACATTGGGTGGTTATGGCAACTCTTCTTACGTATACGAAACCAACAATGCATTGGATGCAGTACCAACTTGGAAGAACATCACGGGCAATTTGCCTTCGATTCCAGTTTACGATGCGGTGATTGACGTAGATGATAACAAGCGCATCATTTTGGGTACAGACTTGGGTATTTGGTATACCGAAGATGGTGGTTCAACTTGGGTTGAAGGAAACGACGGGATGGCTCGCGTACCGGTATTCGAGATTCGTGGATACGAGTGGAGACCTTGGGAGGGTATGACAATGTACATTGGTACTCACGGTCGTGGTTTCTTCCGCAGCAGAACTTTGTTGACATCAACCAAGAATGTAAAAGACAATACTTCTTTGAAGGTGGTGGTTTATCCTAACCCAACCTCAGACAGAGCAACGGTTTCTGTTCAGTCAAAGGTGAAGGAAACTGCTGTGTTGCGTGTGGTGAACTTGCAGGGTCAGGTAGTATTGAACAAAGCGGTAGAGATTGTGGTGGGTGAGAATAGTTACGACATCAATCTGGGGAATTTCCCTAAGGGGTATTACTTCGCTACGCTGAAGGGCAATACAAACCAGGGCACAGTGAAAGTGTGCGTGCAATAAGTGATTGATTTTTAATTCCTAACGTGTGATGGGGCCGGCTTCGCCGGCCCCATTTTTTTTGGAAGAATACGGAGCGATAAATAAATTTACAACTGTCCTCGGAACACGAACGTGGCCGGTCCGATGAGCTGAATATCACTAAATTGGTCGTTTTGCGCAGCAAAACGCACTTGTAACTGGCCGCCAGCTGTGTCAACATGCACGTGGTGGTTTGTGGGTTGGGTTGGATTGAGGCCCAAGCTGTTTATGTAGGCGATGGCGGCGGCCGTAACTCCTGTTCCACAACTTAACGTTTCATTCTCTACACCTCGTTCATAAGTGCGCATCGCTATGTGGTTGTTGCCAATCACCCTCACCGCGTTCACGTTGATGCCCGCTGGCATATAAGCATCGCTGTAGCGAATGGATCTTGCCCATTCAATCAATGGTAATTCCTGTAAATCTGTTGTTTGGAATTGTACGTAATGGGGCGACCCCGTATTGAGTTCCCAACAACCATCGCCTTTGACAGCAATGGCCGATACTGGATTCATCGTTAATGCAATCCCTTTATTATCTTCTGTTTTGCTTGCCTCGTGCACGCCATCGGGTGCCCAAAATAGCAAAGTATCATCGCCCAAACTCAGCGCGAATGCCCATGCCGCAATGCATCTACCGCCGTTGCCGCACATCGTGCTCAAGCCACCATCGCTGTTGAAATAGACCATTTCAAAGTCGAACCCCTCTTTGTTTTGCAACAACATCAATCCATCTGCCCCCACGCCAAACTGTCGGTGACACAAATGCGCCACCAAATCCTTTTCAGTGGCAAATTGTTGGGGTACCTGCATCGCCAAGTAGGCCTGCCATGCGCCAGTCCGATTGTCGACCAGCACAAAATCATTCCCTGTGCCTTGGTATTTTACAAAGTTCAATGTCATCGATTTTTTAACAATTTTAGGGTGTTCGCGTAGGTGACGGGGGTGAGTTTTTGCTTCACACTCACTGGCGCATTCATTGGGTAAAAGTAGTATTGCTCGCCCAGTTGCAAGTACAATTGCTGGTTGATTTCAAACAGCAGTACATCCATGCTGCCTGCATTGCAGAGGGTGAGGTTGCTCATAGTTGCCGTGTTGGCGGTGATCATGAGCCAGGGCGATTCACCAGTTTGCTCAATGAGGGTGATCATGTATTTTTTGGAGGGACTTTCCGCCAATTTGCTCTTGGCCTTTTTGCTTACAGTCGTGTTCGCGTCCGCAATTTGGATGGTGTCTGCGACTGCCATTTTTGCCCGGGGTTTGGCAACCGATTTCAATGGTTCACTTGCGGTTGCGTTGGCCTTGATCTCTTCGTTTAAGCTGATGGGCGTGAGGTTGATTTTTCCCAGATACAAGGGAGCAGTGTTGGCGTTGTTACTTGTACGGTTGTCGTCTGTTTCGCCCTTGGTTTTTGGTTCATCTTTGAAAGTGCTCCCGTAGGTGGGCGGATTTTCTACATCGCCCAATTCATTTTGATCGTCATCTGCTTCTTCTAACGGCGGCAGGTATTGGATTTCCGCTTCTGACTGTTCGTATGATTCTGTCTCTCTACGTGTATTCTGGTTTTCGTCGGGCTCGCTTTGATTCATGGCGATGCTTGAATCGCTGCTGTAAACGGTAGTGGAGTCGGCCGAAATGGTTGATTTGTTTTCGCTGACAGAGGTGAAAATTGCACCGCGATAATTGATGAACAAGCCCACGGCGAGCACCACAAACGTGGCGGCGATAGACCACCACAAACCCGTTTTGGTGGATTCGTTTTGTTCGTCTTCGGTGATTCTGTTGGCGATGAAGTCTTTGAGTTCAGCGGCGCCTTCTTGGCGAATCCCCTCAATCATGTACTGCTGAAACTGAATGTGTTCCCATGTTTCGGGAGATTGTTTTGCCTCGGCTTCAAACACCGCAATCTCTTCGGGCGTCATTTCCCCGTTCAGGTAGGCTTCGATTCTTGGGTCGTTGATTTCCATGAGTTAGGGTTTGTTGAGGTAAAAATCTGTGGCACTGTATTTCTGCTTGACGATCGTTTCAAGACCTTTCAAGCATTGGTGTTTTTTTGCTTTGGCTACCGAAGCACTGGCCAATCCGTTCGCTTTGGCGATGGTATCCATATCGAACCCATCGAAATAGAACATCATGAGGATGTTTCGGCATTTGTCTTGCAGCAAATCGAGGGCTTTTTGCACCAGCGAGTAATCCATGTTTTGCGCGGGATCAGCGGAATCGGCCATCTCTTTGCCGGTAATGTATTGCTCTCCTTTGGTGCGTTTTCGCTTGTCGAGCTGTTTTAGCCACAAATTCTTGGCGATGGCAAACAGGTAGGTGCTGAGTTTGGCTGACAGTTCAAATTGTGGTTTGCGCACATTCTGCCAAATTGCCACAAGCGTGTCTTGCATGAGGTCTTTGACATCTTCATCGTTCCCTGAGTGCTGAAAAACGTGGTTGGCAATCATTCCTTCGTGAGCTTTGTACAATTCAATCAATACTTCCCGGTCTCCTTCGCGGATGCGGTCAATGATTCTGCGGTCTAACAGTGAAGCTTTGTACATTGCACGGGGGCTTAATACGCGTTCATCGAAAAAGGTAAACGCTTTGTAGTACAAAGTAAACGAAGTATGTGGGTTCTGCGTTAAAATTCGGTACAAATTTTGATTCACGATCGCACATGAAACAGTTATTAGACAAACACAAAATTTTGACCCTCGTATTGGCCGGTGTTGCCGGTGGCGTTGCCAGTTTGGGTGGTTACATGGTTGTGGCCTCTAATCAAGCCACTTCCATTGAGGCGAAGCAGAATGCTTCCGGACAGTTGGCCCGATACGCCAGTTTAAACAGTAGTCCCGCCTTCGACTTTACGGGCGTTTCCGAGATTGCCAATCCTGCGGTGGTGCATATCAAATCCACCATTACGGGTAGTGGGATGGGTGAGGGACAGCGACAGCAGCAGATGCCGATGGATCCATTTGAATTTTTCCGTGGCGGTCCGGGCATGGAATTCCAGCAACAAGGTCCGAGACAGAGCAGCGGTTCGGGTGTGATTTTGAGCGATGACGGTTATGTGGTGACCAACAATCACGTGATTGAGGGTGCATCGAAAATTGAGGTGGTATTGAACGACAAGCGCACGTATGTGGCGGAGTTGGTGGGAACGGATCCCAATACGGATATCGCGTTGTTGCGCATTGGAGAGAAGGATTTGCCGTTTTTGAAGTTGGGTAATTCGGATGAGGTGAAGGTAGGACAGTGGGTTGTGGCTGTGGGGAATCCTTTCAATTTGAACAGCACGGTTACTTTGGGGATTGTGAGTGCGATGGGCAGAAACATCGACCTGATTCGCAGCAAGGGCAATAAATACGCCATCGAGAACTTCATCCAAACGGATGCGGCGATCAATCCGGGTAATTCGGGTGGGGCGTTGGTGAATACGGCGGGGGAGTTGATTGGGATTAACACGGCCATCGCCTCGGAAACGGGGAGTTATGCGGGGTATGGTTTTGCGGTGCCGGTGAATTTGGTGAAGAAGGTGGTGAACGACATCATGAAGTATGGGAAGGTGCAGCGCGCGTTGCTGGGTGTATCGATCCAAGAAATCAATCAGGATTTGGCCGATGCACAGGGCTTGAAGGATTTGAAGGGGGTCTATGTGGCCGAGGTGGTTGAGAATGGTGCGGGCCAGAAGGCGGGCATCAAGAAGGGCGATGTGATTTTGAAGGTGGCTGGTATTGAGGTGAATTCATCGTCGCGTTTGCAGGAAGAGGTTGGGAAATACCGTCCTGGCGATAAGGTGATGATTACGATCCGACGGAAGAGTGCGGAATTGGAGTTGGAGGCGACGTTGTTGAACGCGGAGGGGAAGACGAAGTTGGAGGTGGCCGAGGCCGATGTAACGGATAGTTATCAGGGGATGAAGATGGACAATGTAACGCGGGAGGAGAAGCTTGCGTTGGGTGTGAAGGCGGGCGTGAAGGTGAGTGCGATGGAGAAGGGGTTGTTCAAGGAGGCCGGGATTCCGGTGGGGTTTGTGATTACGCACATCAACAATGAGCCGGTATATTCTGCCAAGGGCGCGGTGAGTTTGATGAAGTCGTTGTCTGGCGCGATCACCATTGAGGGGTATACGATGGACAAGAAGGAGCGGGTTTTCGCGGTGAAGTTGCCTCGGAAGGATTGATTTGGGAGATTGTTATGAGTGAAAAATAGGGCCGGCTTTGCCGGCCCTATTTTTATTTAATGATGTTTTGGTTTGCTAAAGAATTTTAATGAACTTGACATCTGAACTGTATCATTGTAAAAATTAGGTGATTTGCTTACCAATTAGTTTTAATTTAGTTTCAATAATTTACTTGATGAGATATCCAATCATAATTGTAACATTGTTATTATTGATTCAATGTGGTCGCAATACTCCAATGAAAAAATCTGACAAGTTTTTACTGTCAGAAACCTTTTTATTCAAGGATACGCAGTATTTCAAATCGAATTTGGGAGATACAATAAATCTGGTTCATGATTCAGACAATTGTAAGCAAGATTATAAGGGGTATTTTGGTGGTAAAGGTTGCTACCTTGAGAGTGCAGAATACTTTTATTCAGTGTATCGTGGAAATAAAAAAATCGACCAACTTAGAATTGGTTTTTTTTCGCAGTATTCGGAATCACTTGAACAGGGTGGTAGTTTAAGATTTGATTTTGTAAATTATTGTTTTGAAATTCCTGAATTTAACGGGTTTTCGGTTGCATCATGGAATATAAAGTCTCGGAATGATACTACTTGGTTAAAGGGGTTTGAATATAACACAATAGATCATGTAAGTAGGATTATTAAGTCTGATACCAAAGCCTGGCCATTTGTGGTGAAAATGAAATCGGGGATCATTGAATTTAAAATTAATGACGTGATTTACAGCAGAATTTATCCGCAAAATTGAAGCGCGTTAATTGTTGATTTTTCGCGAAACTGTTTAATCAAGAATATTTCTAACCGAATTTGAGTTAAAAATCCTCAGAAATATTGGGTGTGAAGCCGGAGTTCCAGCCGTTGTCTTCGGTGAAAGGACTGTTGTTGTTCATTTTACTTTGAACTGTGACACTCTGGGGTTGGTAGAAATTGAAATCGCCACCCTTGTTTTCCAGCATCATGCGGTCTTGGGGGTCCAAATCAACGAACTTAGAAAACTGTCCAACAAACTTCGCGAAGGCAGAGCCTGTTTCGCCGTGACGGTTTTTACCGATGATGATCTCCGTGAGGCCGGTGATTTCGCTACCCGGACTGGCTTCGGCCTGTTGACCAGGTTCGTTCATGCCCATCTTTTGGTAGTACTCATCGCGGTACAAGAACATAACCATATCGGCATCCTGTTCAATAGAACCCGATTCACGCAAATCTGAGAGTTGGGGACGTTTGTTGCTCCGTTTTTCAACTTCACGACTCAACTGCGCCAAGGCAATTACAGGTATCGCCAGTTCTTTGGCCAAACCTTTCAATGCCCGTGAAATGAAGGCAATTTCTTGTTCACGGTTACCCTGGCCTTTGGTCTCATGTCGCAACAACTGCAAATAATCCACCACAACAAGGTCCAGTCCGCTCTGGGAGTGGATTCTCCGGCATTTCGCGGTCAGGTCAAATATGCTCAACTGCGGGGTGTCGTCAATGTATATTCCGGCATTGGACAGGTGTACGGTTTTGTCGTGCAGACGCTGCCATTCTTGCTCTGTCAGGTTGCTTTTTTTGATTTTGTCCGATTCGATTTCTGCTTCGCCACTGATCAAGCGATTCACGAGCTGTACATCGGCCATCTCTAACGAGAAAATCATTGCTTTTTTGCCAAAATCCAGGGCGGCATTGCGCATCAAACTCAGCGCAAACGCCGTTTTACCCATCGCGGGGCGGGCTGCTAAAATGATCAAATCCGAGGGCTGCCATCCGCTGGTAATGCGATCCAAATCACTGAATCCGGTGGCCACACCGGTGATGCCTGAATTGTCGGTGGATTGGCGCAATTCCAATTCTTTCAACGCCTGTTGAACCAGGGCATTGATGTCGCGGAAGCTCCGTTTCAGTCCGGCGTTTTTGATTTCGTATAATTTTCGCTCGCACTCATCCAACATTTGGAAGGAGTCTAGGGTATCGTCATAGGCGTCCATGGCAATTTCCCCTGAAACGCGGATGAGTTCGCGCTGAACAAATTTTTGTGTCAGGATACGGGCATGGTAATCAAGGTTTGCCGCCGATGAAACTTTGCTTGTAAGGGTAGCCAAATAATAGGCCCCACCGATGATGTCGAGGTCGCCGTTGTTTCGCAATTCGTTCGCAACAGTCAACAAATCCACTGCGCCGCCATCCGAATACAACTTCTTGATAACGCCGTAAATTTTGCCATTTTCAGGGGCATAAAAGTGGGCTTCGGTGAGAATCTCAATGGCAGAGTGGATCTTGTCGCGCTCTAGCATCATCGCCCCAAGGACGGCTTCTTCCAACTCACGCGCATTTGGTGGCATGCGACCGCTGGCATCGGGACCGATGATTTTGGGCACTGGGCTTTTCTTGCGTGTGGTTTTGTAGTTGGAGTTCTCGTCCATAGGACCTACAAAGTAAAATCAAATCGACAAAGTTTTATCAAATTGCCGTCACAAAACTTGTGAACATTTTCGGGGTTGGTTGGACTGCCATTGGGCGTCAAAATGACAGTAAATTCATGTCCAACAAAATGGGTACAATATATGTTATATCCAAGAAAACATACAGTGTTTGGGCTTGTTCGTTTTTGGTAATTGAAATGCCATTTCGAGCCCATACATTTGTAATTAAGCAGAGCAAAAATGGAAGCAAAATTTTCTCAAAGGGTTAAGGAGGTGATTCAGTACAGTCGCGAAGAAGCCATTCGCCTGGGGCACGACTACATTGGTTGTGAGCATTTGTTGTTGGGGATCATTCGCGAAGGTGAAGGCAAAGCCATACAAACGATAAAGTTGTTGGATATTGATGCCTTGCGCTTGAAAAAGAGCATTGAGGATGCCATCCGAACCACGGCCACAAAAACCGCAAATTTGGGGAACATTCCATTGACCAAGCAAGCGGAGAAGGCATTGAAAATTACTTATCTCGAGGCCAAAATCTTCAAGACCGATTTGATCGGTACGGAGCATTTGTTGCTGTCGGTTCTGCGCGATGAAGACAATGTGGCCTCCAAGATTTTGAATCAATATGGGGTGAACTACGATGTGTTCAAATCGGCGTTGGAAGAGGGAGTTGATAATCCTCAAATTCGCAGTGAATCGTCGAGTGAGGAAAATGACACGCCAGAAGATTTTTATCGCGAGGAACAGAAGGCGGCTGAAGCACGCAAAGGCGGGAAGTCAAAAACGAAAACCCCTGTGCTCGATAATTTTGGTCGTGATTTAACCAAAGCAGCGGAAGAGGGTAAGTTGGATCCGATTGTGGGTCGTGAAAAAGAGATAGAGCGTGTAAGTCAGGTGTTGAGTCGCCGCAAAAAGAACAATCCCGTACTGATTGGCGAGCCCGGCGTGGGTAAAACTGCCATTGCTGAGGGATTGGCGTTGCGCATCATTCAGCGAAAAGTGAGCCGTGTGTTGTTCAACAAACGCGTGGTGAGTTTGGATATAGCGTCGATGGTGGCCGGTACAAAGTATCGCGGTCAGTTTGAAGAGCGAATGAAGGCGTTGATGATGGAGTTGGAGAAGGCCGATGATGTGATTTTGTTCATCGATGAAATCCACACCATTGTGGGTGCCGGCGGTGCCAGCGGTTCATTGGATGCGTCTAACATGTTTAAGCCCGCATTGGCAAGGGGAGAAATCCAGTGCATCGGTGCTACCACATTGGATGAATACCGTCAGTACATTGAGAAAGATGGTGCTTTGGAACGTCGATTCCAGATGGTATTGATCGAGCCCGCATCGGCAGAAGAAACCGTGGAAATACTCCACAATATTTGCAACAAATACGAAGAGCATCACAGTGTGAAATACACGCCAGAGGCCATCAAGGCATGTGTGGATTTGAGTGTGCGTTATATGAGTGATCGCCATCTGCCCGATAAAGCCATTGATATTTTGGATGAGGCGGGAGCAAGGGTGCACATCAGTAACATCAATGTGCCCAATGAAATTTTGGAGTTGGAATCACAGATTGAAGGCATCAAGGTGGAAAAGAATAAGGTTGTGAAGAGTCAGAATTTTGAGGAAGCGGCCAAATTGCGCGATACCGAAAAACGCTTGTTGGAGGACCTAGAAACTGCCAAAGCGCGTTGGGAAGCTCAAACCGCTACAGAGAAATTCATGGTTACGGAAGATGATATCGCAGCCGTGATTTCCATGATTACAGGTATTCCAGTGAAACGCATGGCAGAGGATGAATCGCGCCGTTTGTTGACCATGGCCGATACGTTGCGGAAGCGGGTGGTTGGACAAGATAAAGCCATCGAAAAGTTAACCAAAACCATTCAGCGCACGCGCGCCGGCTTCAAAGAGCCCAATAGACCCATTGGTTCGTTTATCTTCTTGGGTCCTACCGGTGTAGGAAAAACCGAGCTCGCCAAGGCATTGAGCGAGTTCTTGTTTGATGCAGACGATGCCATGATTCGCATCGATATGAGTGAATTCATGGAGAAGTTCGCCGTAAGTCGATTGGTTGGAGCGCCTCCAGGTTATGTGGGTTACGAAGAAGGGGGTATGTTGACAGAAAAAGTGCGTCGCAAACCCTATTCAGTGATTCTGTTCGATGAGGTAGAAAAAGCACACCCTGATGTATTCAACTTGTTGTTGCAGGTGTTGGATGAAGGACAGATGACGGATTCTATGGGTCGTAAGATCGATTTCAGGAATACGGTGATCATCATGACTTCGAACATTGGATCTAGACAGTTGAAAGAGTTTGGAACCGGTGTAGGATTTGGTACTCAGACCAAGGAGGTGAATAAGGAGCGCGACAGTAAGCAAGTGATTGAGGCGCAATTGCGCAAGTTCTTCTCTCCGGAGTTCTTGAACCGTATCGATGATGTGATCGTCTTCAATTCTTTGGAAAAAGAGGAAATCATCAAGATTTTGGATGTGCGCATGGCGAAAATGTTGAAGCGCATTGGCGAAATTGGTTACCGAGTAAGTTTGAGCGATGGGGCGAAGGTGTTTCTGGCCGATAAAGGATTTGATGCTGATTTCGGTGCAAGGCCTCTGCAGAGAGCGCTACAGAAATTCTTGGAAGAGCCATTGGCCGAGCAGGTGTTACAAGGCAATTTGAAGGAGGGCGATGAACTGTTGGTAGATCATGCGGAAGGTGCAGAAGAATTGAATTTTACCCCTGTGAAAGCATTGCCTGTTGCCGACGAAGCCACTGCAGAGATCAAAGCCTTGGATGCGCCTAAAAAGCCCAGAGCGACAAAAGCTAAATCCGACAAAAAATCGGAGGAATAAGCCAATTAGAAAAAACGACGAATGTCCATAAAGCGCAATCGGTAATACTGAGCGCTTAGGACATCGTAACGAATACCGCCGCTGGTGGCGGAGTGGATGAAATATATTTCAGTGGGTGTTACTTCAGTGATAATGCCCACATGTCCCATGACGCGTCTGCTTGTACTGTGTCCTTTGAAACAAATGACATCGCCCGGTCTGGCATGTGCGATGGGTACGTGAACGCCGGCATTGTGGAACAGGGATGAACTGGCGGGTGTTCTGATGCCCAAGGTGGTGTTGTAGCAATAGCCCACGAAGCCACTGCAGTCGAATCCAGCGGGTGTTTTGCCACCGCCACGGTAGTGGGTGCCCAAATGCTTGCCTGCCTCTTTCAACAGCGCGTTGATGGCCACCAAATCGGTGGTTTCATCACCTACCAACGAGTCGGTTTGTGCCGACAAGAAATTGACAGTGAGCAAGATGAGTGAAAGTAGGAGTTTTTTAATCACGGTGTTGTTTATCTCAGATAGGTGAGCATCTTTTTGTATCGCTCGGTATAGGTTTGTCCGACTTTCGCCCCTTTTTCGCTCCAGCGTTTTTTCATGTTTGCCACGCGGTTGCCTGGATCAGGGTGGGTGCTGAGGAATTCGGGGATATTGACTTGATTTTTCTCCTTTTGCATTTTTTCAAAAAATCCGGCAGCGCCTACGGGGTTGTAGCTGGTTTGATACAGCCAATCCACAGAGCAATTGTC
This sequence comes from Flavobacteriales bacterium, assembly GCA_024643755.1. GTDB lineage: Bacteria > Bacteroidota > Bacteroidia > NS11-12g > UBA955 > UBA955. The sequence goes on from JAHEMG010000001.1 coordinate 67,381, forward strand.
GGCCTCGGTTTCAGCTTCCCTACCGAAACTCAACTGCGCTAAGCCTGTAGCAACTTGAAGTAATTGGGCTTTGCTGGTGCCGAAAATGAGTTCAAGCAATAGGTTGGCGCCAAACTCGCGGGTCAGGGCATCGGTGGAATGGCGTTTTTCTGCATGGGCCATTTCATGTCCCATCACTCCGGCCAATTGGTCTTCGCTTTCGAGGTATTTCATGAGGCCTGTGTACACATAAATATAGCCACCTGGGGTACAGAAGGCGTTTTGAATGGTATCGTTCTTGATGATGCGAACTTTCCAGGGAAAGTCGTTTTTGTGCACCAACAAATTGGTTTTCAAAATGGAGTCGCGGATGCCGTAAATGTAATTGTAGAGCACGGTATTCTTGGATGAATCGAGGACAACGGCTGCGGTGCCACTTTCAAAGCTGCTAGATACTTGTTGTCCCAGCGCTACATCTTGCTCAACGGGAAAAATGTTTACTTTACCGAGCCAATTGGAGCATCCTGCGATGGTCAAAAGGCCCAAAATAACTACGGCAATAACGGAATAACGGTAATTCATGGTGTTCTTGGGTATCCGCCAATAGCCAAAAATGATGCCAAAAATGGGTGGCCTCGGCCATTGCTCACGAATCAATTAGAAAGGATAGCCAATACCGATTGAGATGGCGGTTTCGTCGAGCAGGTATTTGCCCACAGTTCCAGAAACTTGTTTGGACATGACCCATCGTTGATCGCTGGCTTTGCTTGGGTCGCGGATGGGCAAGCCCCAGTCTACGCGAAACAGGAAAACGCTTAAATCGAATCGAAAACCAATGCCTGTATTCACGGCCACTTCGGATAAAAAGGTATTTCGATTGATTACGCCGTAACCGGTTGAAGAGCCGGCGCTGCTGAGGTTCCAAATGTTTCCGGCATCCAAGAACAGAGCGCTTTCAATGAATTTTTTGATCAATGTAAAGCGATATTCTAGGTTGGCCTCAATCAAGAATTCTCCTGATCGGTCAATGATTGAACCTGAGCTTTTTGGGGTGTTTCCTGGACCGATACCCCGAGGTCGCCAGCCGCGCAAGCTGTTGCTACCTCCAATGAAATATCGCTTATCGTAGGGAATTACGTTGCTGTTCCAGTAAGGCAATGCCATCCCCAAATTGGCACGAAAGGCAATACTGTTGAGTTCGTCGATGTTTTGGTGAATGCGAATTTCCGACTCGATTTTGGCGTATTGGAAGTAATTCACGCCCAAGAATTGGTAGGAGCTATCGGGGTTGTAGTTGGGCTCGAACAGGTATCGCGCCAAGCGGTGCCAGTTGCCAGAGGTTTCGAAACCCACCCTGCCAAAGAAATAGGTTTGTCCGGGTTTGTGGCGGTTGTTGGTGTAAATCGCACCCAATTTGGCGGCGGTGATAAATTGGTCGGTGAACACGCGTTTCACAAAATCTTGGTCGAGCTGTGGCAACCTTGGCAAAAACGACGGATCGATTTCGTTGCGGTTAAAACTCAGTTCGATGGGTGTATAATACCAACTGAAATTGGGACGGATGAATTGCAGCGAAACAGAGGCGGGGAGGGAACTGCGTTGGAAGTTGGGGTTTTTTTCGGCCTGATAGCTCAATGAGAAGACCGTATTTTTTCGTTGATAGGGGTTTTTGAGGTTGAATTTTTCCAGGATGGTGAAGTTGGGAAGGGAGAGGGTCATATTGAAACCCTGCTGCAAACCGTATTGGAAATTGCCCAAATCGCCTCGTTTGAAAATCGCTTCGTAAGATGTGATGGAACTGATTTTGAGGTTTTCGCCATTGCCAAGTGCGTTTCGGTTGTTGAACGACATGATGCCGGCCAGGCCAAACGATCGTTGGCTTTGTGTTTGGAAGTTTGTTCCCGAGCTACCTTGGGGTGAATACAGTGCTTGGGGCTCAATTTGGGTGTAGATACGGGGAACGGCCTTGGCGGTAATTCGAGTGATAATCAAGCCGTTGGCGGAGTCCACTTCTTGTCGGAGATCCACATACGAAAACAGCGCCATATCGATCAATCCTACGTAGGTTTGGTTGGTAACCGATTGCGAGAACCATCGTCCAGAATCGATCAAAATCACTTTTTCCATGACCTGCGCTTTGATGGGATAGTGGTTCAAGGTGAGGTGTTTTCCGCGGTGATTGTGCTGTTGTGGGTAGGTGTTGCTCTGGTAAATATCTGCGCAGAGCAGGGTGAAGTAGGTAGGTCCGAAGCGATAGCGTTTGAACTTTTGCTTGGCATTGGGGTTGTCGAGCTTCAAGAAAACGGCGCCTTCTTTTTTGTTTTGTAGCGTATCGATTTCATAGCGAAACAAATCGGGTTGGGCTTCGAAATATCCACGGTCGCGGAGTTCAAGGGTGAGTTCTTCTTTGGCGGCGTTGAGGTCGTTCAGGTTGATGGGCCACCACAACCGATAGGCGATATTTTGGGCGACGAGACTATCGATGAGGGGTTTTAGGGCGGTATCGGCGGGCTGTCGGAAGAACGAATTCAAGCGATAGGCGGTGCCGGGTTGCACATGGTATATGACTTGGGCTTTACGGGGTCCGAGCACAGTTTGATAGGTGACTTGGGCATCGAAATAGCCGAGATTGAACAGGTGGTTGGAGATGTTTTCGGCCGAAAGTTGGGCCATGGCGGTATCGAGGAGTACAGGGGGCTCGCCAAATTGCTTACGCAGGGTTCTTCGCCATCCCACAGAATCGGAGCGTTCGGGATTTTTTTCGTTGGTTCCCAGGGTATAGGCCCACAAAAAAACGGGGAGTTTGTTGAACAATACGCGTTTGTTGGGGCGATGGAGTATTTGGGCTTTGACATCGGCGCCGGGGGCAGATTTTTTCGGCATCGACACCAAATTCTTTTTGAGCAAATATTTGCCATCGGGGATGCTTTTTTTCACGCCACAGGCACTGATGACGGCGGTGACCATCAGGATCCATAGGTACTTCCGCAGAAAACCGTGATATTTGCTTTTCGAATATGCCATCTATCGCTCAAATCAAGCACATCGCTTCGTTGCGCCTGCCCAAGTTTAGGCAAAAATATGGCCAATTCATGGTGGAGGGCCGCAAAGCGGTGGAGGAAGTATTCCACAGTGGCTGGTCGGTGGAGGCAATTTGGGCCACTACAGCGTTTGCAGAGCGATACGCACCGGCTTATCCTTTCGAGATAATGACCGAGGAGGAGAACAAAAAGTGTACTGCTTTCGACACAGCCCCTGGCGTTATGGCCTTGGTGCAACTGCCTAAAAACAAGCCCTTTGATGTTGATATGCCATTTGTGTTGGCCTTAGACGGGATCAATGATCCGGGTAATATGGGCACGATCATTCGCCTGGCAGATTGGTTTGGCTTGTCGCAAATTGTGGCATCGTCCGATAGTGTAGATGCGTTTAATCCCAAGTGTTTGGCGGCTACGATGGGTTCGTTTTTGCGGGTGCAAGTGGTGTACGCTGATTTGCAATCGGTGGCGAAGGACAGAACGGTTTACGGCGCTTATTTGGAAGGCGAAACGGTGCACGGATTGCAACCCGCGCCGAATAGCATGTTGATGATTGGTTCTGAATCGCATGGCATCCGTGAGTCTGCGGCGGCCTTGGTGACCCATCCCATTACCATTCCCGGGAAAGGAAAGGCCGAGTCGCTCAACGCGGGCATGGCAACGGCGATTCTGCTCGACAACCTATTGCGGTAGTTAGGGTTTGCGCCGATTGTGCATATCTACCCCTGTAAATTTTGTATATTTGTGATTGGCCCTTTTGGGCGATGTTGTTATGCAGTCAGGGATCCGACAGAAACTCAATGAATTCATTCACACACATTATCGGCAGCGATTGGTTCGCGGTTCGATGGTGGCGGTTGTGTTGGGTTTGGTGATTTTTGGATCGGGATTTTTGCTGGAGCATTTTTTGTGGTTGGGCTCTGTGGATCGCACGGTTTTGTTCTGGGCGATGTGGGGGCTGTTTTTGCCGGTGTTTGTGATGGGTGTGGCGGTCCCGTTTTTGAATATGCGGGGCGTGGGAAAAACCCTTACCCAAGCGGAGGCGGCCCAATGGATTGGTAATTATTTTCCTGAGGTATCCGATAAGTTGATCAACCTGCTTCAGCTGGAAGATATGGCCGGGGTGCAAGCGGGCAATGAGTTGTTGTTGGCGAGCATAGAAGAAAAAACGGTTTTGTTACAGCGGGTGCCGTTTGTACAGGCCTTGGATTGGCAAAAACACCGCAAGTGGGTATACCGGCTGGGTGGATTGCTGTTGCTCTTGCTGGGCCTAGGGTTTTATGAGTCTTCGGCCTTGTTGCAGGGGGCTTCGAGGGTGTTTCAATATAAAAAAGAATTTGTGCGACAGGCACCGTTTACGGTTCGGTTGATGAATGAGGGGTTAGTGGTGGAGGAAGGACAAAATCTGCGGTTGACTTGGCAGGTAGAAGGGGCGATTTTGCCTGAGTCGATGGAGGTGAAGGTGGGTGAGCAATGGCTTCGCGCTAGAAAGGTTCGCGTGGGCGTTTTTTCGTTTGAATTGCAATCGTTGTTTGAAAATCAACGGGTGGTGGTTCGGGCCATGGATTATGTGGTGGCGGAGCATTTGGTGGTGGTGAAAAAGCAGCCGCATTGGCAGGCCGTGGAGGTCTTTGCGGATTTTCCCGCCTACACGGGTATTGAGGATGGGGTATTATCGCAAACCGAATCTGTAGAGGTTGTTGAGGGTACCCAATTGCATTACCGATTCAAAGGCGAGCAAGTGAAAAATTGGCGAGTGGGAAGTTCTTTTCAGCAAATTGCGATGAACAAAGCGAGGCGGTTGGTGAATAGTGAAGGAGGCAGTGAATATGTACATCGCGCCATGAATAACCAACGATTGGTATTCGCGATGGAAGGTCCGGCAGGACTGAGTAAAGATACATTACAAAGTTTTATTGCTGTTCAGCCCGATGCCTTTCCAGACTTGCAGGTAGAGGCCATTGCCGATACGGTACGATTGGGTACTTGGTATTTTGCGGGCATTGCCAGCGATGATTATAAAGTGAGTGAGGTGGTGTTTTTGTATCGGGTTGGGAAGCAATCATCAGACTGGAAACGGAAGGTATTGTTTGAAGGGGCTGCATCGCAGTGGACATTGACCCATGCCATAGATTTGGTGGGTTTGGGTGTGAAGAGTGGTGAATCGCTGGAATATCAGTTTGCGGTGAAGGACAACGATGGACTTCGCGGTGGCAAGACTTTCAGAACGCCGGTGATGACATTGGAGCGGATGGGTGTAGAAAAGGCCAATCAGTGGTTGGAGAAGCAGGAGGCGGGCATTGGTGCTGGGATGAGCAAGTCCTCAAAAACGCTGAAGGAATTGCAGAAGGAATCGCAGAAACTGCAAGAGGCGATGCAACAAAATCAGAACGGTTGGGACCAGGAGAATAAAATTAAGCAGTGGTTGAATGAGCAGCAGCGGATGGTGGAGGCGTTGAAGCAGTTGGAGAAAAAGCAATCGGACATCAACAAGCAAAAAAATGCCACGAATCCACCTTCAGAGGAATTGCAGAAAAAGAAGGATGAGTTGAACAAGCGGATGAAGCAGTTGACCTCGCCAGAGATGCAAAAATTGATTGATGAGATCAACCGGTTGATGGAGCAGAAGGCGAACAAGGAAGCGCTGCAGGAGAAGATGCAGAAGTTGAATGAAATGAGCCAGGAATCGTCGAAGGAGTTGGAGAAATTGATGGAGCAACTCAAGCAGTTGGAATTGGAAGAGGCGGTTGAGAATCAATTGGATCGGATGCAGGAATGGGCTGAGAAGGAGGAGGCATTGCAGCAGGCCCTAGAACAAGAGAAGGGGAAAGAGATTTCGGAATCGGTGAAGCAGCAGCAGGAGGCGCAAAATGAGGCGCTGAAGGATATCGAGAAGGGGGCGCAGGAAATCGAACAGAAAAACCAAGAATTGGAGAAGCCGATGGATTTGAAGTCGGGCGAAACAGAACGTAAAGCGGCTGAGGATGCGGCGAAGAAGGCCTCTCAGGAAATGAAGAGCAACAGAAAATCGGGCGCTACAGAACAGATGAAAAAATCGGCCCAAAAGATGAAGGAGGCGATGCAAAAAATGCAGGAGGGGTTTGAGCAAGAGCAGAAAAAACGGATGGCGGAAGATTATCAGGCACTCAGGGCGTTGTTGGAGAATTTGATAGATGCATCGAACCGACAGGAGGCGATATTGACGGAATTGCGGAAAATGAGTCCGGATAACCCCAAGCAGGTGGCGTTGAATCGCGAGCAAATGCGGTTGAAGGAATCGCTGCAGTTTATCGAAGATAGTTTGATGGCTTTGTCGAAACGACAGACCATGATCAGTCAGTTCGTAACCCGCGAAATGAGTCGTGTCAACGTGCAAATGGCGTTTTCATTGGAGAAAATGAAGGTGAGAAATCCTAGGTCTGCGGCTCAGCATCAGCAGTTTGTGATGACGGGATTGAACAATTTGGCGGATATGTTGATGGAGAGTTTGCAGAACATGCAGCAGCAGATGAACAGTGAGCAAAAGAAGGAGGGGGATAAGAGCTGTGATAATCCGAACAAATCAGGGCAGGGCAAACAGGGCAAGCCGAAGCCAGGCAGCAAGTTGAGTGAGTCTCAGAAGGCGTTGGGTGAACAGTTGCAAAAAATGCAGCAACGCAAGCAGGGAAAGCCGGGTCAGGATGGCAAGCCGCAGGGGGGCAATCCACAATCGCCCGGAGAAAATGGGGAGCCATCGCAAAGAGAATTGAACGAAGAATTGGCCAAAATGGCGCTGATGCAGGAGGCGTTGCGCAGGCAGGTAGAGCAGTTGCGGAAGGAGCTGGGCATGGAAGGCAAACAGGGGATGTCGAACGCCCTACAAGAGGTGGAGAAGATGATGGAGCAACAGGAAAAGGACTTGGTGAATGGGAAGGTGACGCCGCAATCGGTGGAGCGACAGAAGCAGATCATGACGCGGTTGTTGGAGCACGAGAAGGCCGAACGGAAGCAGGAGCAGGAGGATCGCAGAGAATCGAATCAGGCCCCGAGTTTTGTGCCGGTGGTGCCGCCTGAATTGGCCGAGGAGGTTAGGCGAAAAGCGAGCGAGCGGGAGGTGATGCGCAGGGTGCAACCGTCGTTCAAGCCATACTACAAACAAAGCGTGCAGAAATACCTACAGATTTATTCGCGGTAAAAGTATCTTTGCAGTCTAATGTCGAAGATTACCATTACTGCTGCACTTCCTTACGCCAACGGGCCTGTTCATATTGGGCATTTGGCGGGGGTATACATTCCTGCTGATATCCATGCCCGCGTACAACGTTTGCGGGGTGAAGAGGTGTTGTTTATTTGCGGCAGCGATGAGCATGGTGTGCCCATTACTTTGAGGGCCCGCAAAGAGGGAATTACCTCGCAGGATGTGGTGGATCGCTATCACAAAATCATCGGCGATTCTTTTGCTGAATTGGGGATATCGTTTGATATCTATTCGCGCACGTCGAACCCTACCCACAAGGAATTGTCGCAGGCGTTTTTCAAGAACTTGTACGAGAAAGGGGCGTTCAGAGAGATTCGTTCTGAGCAGTATTTTGATGAGCAGGCGGGACAGTTTTTGGCCGATCGATACATTGTAGGTACTTGTCCTTCATGTAAGAATGAGGGCGCTTACGGCGATCAGTGTGAAAAATGTGGTTCTACGTTGAGTCCGACCGAATTGTTGAACCCGAAATCTGCCTTGAGTGGAACGGTGCCGGTGATGAAGGAAACGGTAAACTGGTATTTGCCTTTGGATGAGTTGCAATCGACCTTTTTGAATGAGTGGTTGGGCGGAAAATCGCATTGGAAGAGCAATGTTTACGGACAGTGTAAGAGTTGGTTGAATGAGGGGTTGAGGCCACGTGCGATGACCCGAGATTTGGAGTGGGGTGTGCCTGTGCCAATTGAGGGTGCAGACGGTAAGGTGTTGTATGTGTGGTTTGAGGCGCCGATTGGGTATATCTCAGCAACGAAGGAGTTGAGGCCTGATGACTGGGAGCAGTGGTGGACGGGCGATTCTCGCTTGGTGCATTTCATTGGGAAGGACAATATTGTTTTCCATTGTATCATATTCCCGGCGATGTTGCATTTGCGGGGCGATGGTTATGTGTTGCCGGAGCAGGTGCCAGCGAATGAGTTTTTGAATTTGGAGGGACAGAAGATATCGACCAGTAGAAATTGGGCGGTGTGGTTGAATGAATATTTGGAGGAGATGCCGAATCGCAAGGATGAGTTGCGGTATGTATTGACATCGATTGCGCCGGAGACCAAGGACAGTGAATTTACGTGGAAGGATTACCAGACGCGCGTGAATTCTGAGTTGGTGGGGATTTTGGGCAATTTTGCCAATAGGGTGTTGGTGTTGATGCAGAAATATTATGAGGGGGTGATGCCGGCTGTGGGTACTGTGAGCGATGCGTATGCGTTGTTTGATCGCGGTGCGGCTGGACAGCATCCGATGGTGGCCGAATACGTACGTCCGGTGGTTGAGTTATTGGGACAGTATCAATTCCGCGATGCACAATTCAAGATGATGGAGTTGGCGCGTTTGGGGAACAAGTATTTGGCGGAGCACGAGCCTTGGAAGTTGGTGAAGACCGATGCTGAGGCCACGGCGATGGTATTGAGTGAGGCGGTGCAGGTGTTATTCAATTTGGCTTTGTTGATGGAGCCGTTTATGCCGGAGGCCAGTGGCAGGTTGTTGAAGCAATTGGGTGTGGAGGTTTCAGCGGATGACAAGAAGGCATTTTGGTTGGCCGCGGAAGGAGCAGGGAAGTGGTTTGAGTTGGATGCAGGACACACTTTGGGTGCTGCAGGATTGTTGTTTCAGAAGATTGAGGACGATGTGATAGATGCGCAGATAGCGAAGTTGCAGGCGACTGCGGCGGCGAGTGAGGCGGCTACGGCTGTTGTGGCGGGGGAGAGTGCTGCCAAGGGTACGGAGGTACTTGCGGTGGAGGATGCTCCGGCGAAGCCGGAGGTTACCTACGATGATTTTGCCAAATTGGATTTGCGTGTGGCAGAGGTCATCGCTTGCGAAAAAGTGGAAAAAGCCGATAAGTTGCTCAAGTTGACGTTGAAAGTAGGCGAAGAGGAACGCACGGTGGTATCGGGCATCGCGCTGCATTTTACACCAGAAGAAGTGGTGGGTAAGCAGGTGTTGTTATTGGCGAATTTGGCCCCACGGAAAATGCGGGGTATCGAAAGTCAAGGCATGATATTGATGGCCGAAGATGCCGATGGAAAATTGGTGTTCATGAGTCCATCGAACAACGTAGCACCCGGAAGTTCAGTGTCTTGATCGGGGCGCTTCGACTTTGCCTTTAACGCCATCGCCATGAAATTGTCGACGATGGTTTTATTGTTCCAAAACTCCAAAGATTTGGGTTTCTCGATGGGCTGACCGTCGAAATATCGGTCAACTTCCGCACCGAAA
>JAHEMG010000123.1 GCA_024643755.1 Flavobacteriales bacterium
TGGCATTTTGCGCCGTTATCGTATTGTAACCCGCGAAGGCGAAGGTTGAAAAAATGAAGAGAGAAAAGCGATTCATATCTAGGGTTTCAGAAGATTCTAATGCAAATTTGCTGAAAATTTATCAGATGACAGACATACAATCAATAATCGAAGCGGCTTGGACAGATAGAAGCTTATTGCAAGATGCCAATATATTGAAAACCATTGAGTTTGTAATTGAAGAGTTGGATAAGGGTAGAATGCGTGTTGCTGAACCTTTGGCCAATGGTGATTGGCAGGTGAATGATTGGATTAAAAAAGCGGTGATATTGTATTTCCCAACCCGTACCATGGAAACCTTTCATGCTGGTCCTATGGAATTTCATGATAAAATGCCATTGAAAAAGAACTATGCCGAATTGGGTATTCGAGTGGTTCCTCATGCGGTGGCTCGACATGGAGCTTACATCGCACCGGGTGTAATACTAATGCCTTCTTATGTGAACATCGGGGCATTTGTTGATGCAGGCACCATGGTTGATACTTGGGCTACTGTGGGTTCATGCGCACAGATTGGTAAAAATGTGCATTTGAGCGGCGGGGTAGGCATTGGAGGGGTTTTGGAGCCCGTTCAAGCAGCACCTGTAATCATTGAGGATGATTGTTTTGTGGGTAGCAGATGCATTGTGGTGGAAGGGTTTCGCGTAGGCAAAGAAGCGGTTTTGGGCGCGGGATTGACCTTGACCATGAGCACCAAAGTCATTGACGTGCAAACAGGAGAGGAATTGCCCAAGGGCTATATCCCTGAAAGAAGTGTGGTGATTCCTGGTAACATCAAAAAGACCTTCCCCGGTGGTGAATTTTATGTCCCTGCGGCGCTGATTATCGGAAAGAGAAAAGCCAGCACAGATTTAAAAACTTCGCTCAACGACGCACTGCGTGAGCACAACGTAGCCGTATAAGGGTTTCTTCGATGAAAATTGGATTTGATGCGAAGCGATTTTTCTTCAACCATTCTGGTTTGGGGAATTATTCGCGTAGACTCATCGAATCTTTACTGAAATATCATCCCGAGCACGAATATGTGTTGTATGTGGATCGATTGGATGCATTAGACAAAGCACATCCCGAGGCGCTTCGAATTCTCAAGCGCTATGTTCATAATCGGAGTGATGGCTCTGATCTCTATACTTTGGTGATGGTTGATGGGCCAAAATGGTGGAGAACTTGGGGTATGGGAAAGCGAGCGGCCATGGATGGGGTGGATGTGTTTCATGGTTTATCGAATGAATTGCCATGGGATTTGCCTGCGTCGGTCGCTGGGGTTTGTACCATCCACGACGTGATATTCAAAGAATTTCCGGCGTATTATCCTTGGTTGGATCGTTTGATTTACGACCTTAAAACGAAGAAGGCAGTGCAAAAGGCTGGCAAATTGGTGATGACGAGTGAAGCCACCCAAAGGCAGGTTGAAAAGTATTATCCGGGGGCAAAAAAACGGTCGTCGGTCATTTATCAGGCCGTGGATCCCGAATTTTACGTGAGTGAATCGAGTAACGGTTGGCATGTGTCTTCATCACCATATTTTGTGTATCAAAGCAGTTTTACAGATCGAAAGAACCATGCAGCTTTGGTTGAGGCTTTTGCGCTGATACATCGACAAACCCATTGGAATTTGACTATGATTGGATTGAATGGTCCAACGTTATCGGTAGTGAAAAAACAAATCGAGCAGTTGGGACTGAGCGATCGAATAGTCTGCTTGGTGGATCAATCGCGGGAGGAGATGATTGCCTGTGTGACTGGCGCTGCAGGGTTTGTATATCCCAGTTTGAACGAAGGGTTTGGTATTCCTTTGGCTGAATCTTTGGCGGCGAATTTGCCGATGGCTGTTTCCAATATCCCCGTTTTTAGGGAGTTGGTTGAAGATTTGCCCGTGTATTTTCATCCCAACAATGCGCAGGAAATGGCGGCAGCTATGTTGCAAATTACGCTTGACGACGAGCAGGTTAGGCAAAGATTATTAAGGCCATCGTTAAAGAAAAAGATCTCAGATGAGAATACCGCGCAACAATGCGTTGAACTCTATCAGAAAGTGTGCAACAGGGTTTAGAATCCTATGCCAATGCTTGTGTATGCATTGAATACGTTTGATCGCGACAAAGTCTTGCTAGATTCGGTTAGCCACAACTTACATTCAGTCCTCCAAAACAACTGGTTGTAGAGTTTTTTATTGAAGCCTAAAGAGGTGCCAAAGATTTTACCGTATATGTTTTTGTTTAAATCTTGGAAGTATTCAACACGTGCACAAATACTGGACTTTTCGGTGAAATTGTAGGATGTTGAAAAATTCGCATTACACCAAAAACCATCGCGCTGAAAGAAAGATACCGGTGGAATGGTCGTTTTCACTTTGGGTTCATCGTTTCCAACATAAACACAGCTGCTAAATTTCCATTTGTTCGCGGTGCCGATCCAGTAGATGTCGCTAAAGAAGCGGTTTGCGTTGCCACGATCCTGGAAATAGACATTCCAGTTGATGAGGTTGTTTTTATTAATTGTGAACTCCAATTGTGTTGCCATCGCTGGTGGTAAGTGGATTTCTTCGTAGATGGTTTGCCACCCATTGAGTACATAAAAACTACCTTTTAACTTACTGGATAGTGGGGCTGAGACCTTGGCACCTGTAAGGTAGTAGGGGCTATATTCTGCGGCCAAAGATCTAGAATAAATGAGCTGATCTCGGCTCACAGGGTTTTCATTGGTGAATGGCGATCCAATCAAGCCAGCTTCAATCCAAATGTCTTTTTTATAAAATGGTTTGAATCCCAAGCTGGCTTCCATGAGTTGTCTCAAACTGTTGTTTCCCGTGTAGTTTTTGTCCATATAACTACCGAATGCTGGCACCATCCTAATTTTTAGTCGGTCCGTTGAATATCGGAAATCCAAATAAGCGAGGTTGATATCTACGGCATTGAAGACAGAGGAAGAAACCAAATTGGGCACAACGGGTGGCACTGCGGTCTGATTCCAATAGCCATTCGAAGATTTGGCATAATACGCATCCATCCAACCAGAAATA
>JAHEMG010000069.1 GCA_024643755.1 Flavobacteriales bacterium
CCATCTCATTGTAGCCCGTCAACCAGGTGATGACGGTGAGTAGCTCCGATTCGGTCCGACCTTTTCTTACCACTTTATTGACATAATGCGGGTATACGCTGGCAAAGGTCATTACCGCAAATTTTAAATCATGTTCCGGAGTGGTTGTCATCTTGGAAATATTACAAAATCCGCATCTTCGCAAATTTCAAGACCAAGGTTTTTTGTCCCATCTGCTCAAAATTTACGATTGCCTTGGCATTGGCCGCATCGCCTTCGATACTCGCCACAACCCCAATTCCAAATCGCTGGTGTTGTACTTTGTCGCCCACTTTCAATCCGCTGATATCGCCCTCAACGAAATTGGGATCTACGGGTGGCACTGGGGGAGAGGGGGGCTTGCTCGCGCTGAACAGCTTGGCGGTTTTTGTGGGTTTGTCTTCCACGCGCTTGCTCGCATACTGTCCGCCGATATAACCGCTGCCCGAGAAATCTGGCCCATTCCCAGTGAATGGCGATGCCGATTTCATCGACGCGGTACTCATATCCAGGTACTGCGAATCAATTTCTTGGATGAAACGACTGGGTTCGCAGGGCACCAAGCTACCATATTTAAACCTGGAGGTGGCAAATGTCATGTAGCATTTTGTCTCAGCCCGGGTAATGGCTACATAAAATAGTCTGCGCTCCTCTTCTAAGTCGGCCCGAGAATGCAGGGATAATTGGCTAGGGAATAGGTTTTCTTCAATACCAACAATAAACACCACAGGATACTCCAATCCTTTGCTGGCGTGTATGGTCATCAAAGAAACACAATCGCGGTCAGGGTCTTTATCCTTTTGGTCATCGGTGTATAGCGCTACATCCTCTAGGAAGTTTGCCAAGGTTTTCTCTTTTTCACTTTCGTCGTCCTCCACAAATTCTTGGATACCATTGAGTAGTTCTGTCAAGTTTTCATACCTAGAAACCCCTTCCACAGACTTGTCATCGTACAGGAGTTTCAGTAATCCACTTTGCTTGGCTACATGCATCGCCAAATCATAAGCATTGTTTCCATCCAGCATGGCTTGGAAACTCTTGATCATCATCGCAAAATTCTCCACCTTGCCGGCACTCACACCTAACTCGGGAATGCTGCTTGCCGAAGCTACGACATCCCACAGCGGAACCCCCAATTCAGATGATTTTACAATGATTCTATTGATGGTGGTGTCGCCGATACCTCGTCCGGGATAGTTGATAACCCGTTTCAGGGCTTCCTCATCGGATGGGTTGATCACCAAGCGCAGATAGCTAATAAGGTCTTTGACTTCTTTGCGTTGGTAAAAACTCATACCACCGTATATGCGATAGTCGATCCCTTGTCTGCGCAATGCTTCTTCAAAGGCCCGGCTTTGGCTATTAGTGCGATATAAAATGGCAAATGCTTTGTTGGGAAGGTGCAGTTGCATTTTGTCGTCGAAGATGGCATCTGCAACCCTGCGAGCTTCCTCGCCTTCGGTGGCATTCCGTACGACTTTGATTTTCTCTCCGATGTCGTTGGCTGTCCACACATTTTTTTCCAACTGTTTTTGGTTGTTTTTGATGACAGAACTTGCGGCATTCACAATGTTCTGTGTAGAGCGATAGTTTTGCTCAAGTTTGAACGTTTTTACATCGGGGTAATCGCGTTCGTAATTCAAAATGTTTTGGATGTTGGCCCCGCGGAAAGCATAAATACTCTGGGCATCATCGCCCACCACGCAAATGTTCTGATGAACCGCAGCCAATTTCCGCGTAATCATGTACTGCACGTGGTTGGTATCTTGGTACTCGTCCACCATGATGTATTTGAACTTGTGTTGCCACTTGTTGCAAACATCTACGTGGTTGTTCAATAGCTTGTAAGTATTGAGTAGGATGTCGTCGAAATCCATCGCCCCCGCCTTGAAACATCGGGTAGTATAGGCGGTGAAGATCTCAGAAAACTTGGCGCGATTGGCGGCCTTGTCTTGGTTCATTAACTCCTCCTTGTCTACGTAGTGTTTGGCTTCGATCAAATTGTTTTTTGCCATGCTGATTCTGCCCAACACCATGGATGGCTTATACATTTTGTCGTCAAGATTCATCTCTTTGATGATTCCTTTGAGCAAGTTTTTACTGTCTTCGCTGTCGTAAATGGTGAAATTCGAGGGGTAGCCCAAACGATCCGCTTCTTGTCTCAAAATGCGCGCGAATACCGAGTGGAAAGTGCCCATCCAAAGGTTGCGTGCTTGCGGTCCGGCCACTTGCTCGATCCTGTGACGCATCTCCTTGGCAGCTTTGTTGGTGAACGTCAACGCCAAGATATTGAATGGCTCAGCGCCTTTGTGGAGCAGGTAGGCCATCCTGAAAGTAAGTACCCGTGTTTTGCCTGATCCCGCACCCGCAATAATCATTACAGGCCCATCGGTCTGCATCGCGGCCTCCTTTTGGGCAGGGTTGAGTTTGTCCAAATATGGAGGTAATTCGTTGGATTGAGATTGATCGGGCCAATGCATGAACCACAAAAATACCACTGAAAGTTGATGCGATTTTCACAACTTGTAAACCTTGGTTTGTGTATCTTGCAACCTGTGAACCATTATTCGCATCAGGTGCTAACAACCTTGGGCTTGTCGTCCCAGTCATTTTTTGTTTTATGGGTAATTACCGTGCTACTTGGCGTAATGGTGGGCTTGTTGTGGTTGCGCAGAGAAAAACAATTGTTGATGCGGTTGCAGCAAATGATTTCAGAGGAAAACGCCCAGGAAAATGAAGCGGTAAAACAATCCTACGAAGACATCGAGGCAGCTTTGAAGGCCTTGTTCGAAACGCGCAAAGAAGAATTGCAGCAGCTCCAACGCCTAGAAAATTACCGAAGAGATTACATCGGCAATGTGGCCCACGAGCTCAAAACGCCCATATTCTCGATACAGGGCTACATAGAAACCGTGTTGGACGATCCGGAGTTGGATAGGCCAACCTTGGAATCATTTCTGGGAAAAGCCAACAAGAACGCCGATCGCTTGGGACAAATTGTCATGGATTTGGATACGATCACCAAATATGAAAGCGGCTTTTTGGTGTTGGATCAACAGCCCTTTGATTTGTTGCATTTGGTCAACGAAATCGTTGAGTCGCTGGAGTTACAGGCCAAAGAAAAGAATATTACCCTCCAAGTATTTGCACCCGCAGGAGATTACCAAGTGTTGGGCGATAGGGCGCGTCTGTCGCAAGTACTAACCAATCTGGGATACAATTCTATTCGTTACGGACATGAAAATGGCAATACCCGTTTCCGGTTGAGTACTACAGGAACCAAGGTGATTGTGGAGGTGGCCGACAATGGTATTGGTATCCCTCAGGAGCATTTGAATCGGGTTTTTGAGCGATTTTTTCGCGTTGATAAGCACCGCAACCGTGCCACAGGAGGCAGTGGTTTGGGTTTGAGTATTTGTAAGCACATTGTAGAAGCGCACGGCGAGACCATTAGCGTGATTAGCACCGAGGGAGCAGGGTCTGTATTCAGTTTTTCTCTGCGTTCTGCTACTGAAGCTTAGGCCTCGATCGCTACCCAAACAGCCGCATACCCATCCCATCGCTGAAAGTGCAATTGGCAATTCTGGGCATGTCCCAATAGCGTAATTTCCGCCGTTAGTACCCCTTCTTTTAGCGCAATATCCGTGGGCCATTGTCTCAAATGCAAGTGTTCTCGGAAGTCGGTCCCCTTTTCGCCAATGGCTTTGTACAGGGCTTCCTTCGCGCACCAAATGAGCAGCAAGGTTTCAAGTTGGGGGTTGGGGCCGAGCAGGGAAAGTTCGGCCTCATTGCAAAAGCGCGGATAAATCTTGAGCAGTTGGGGCCTGAGCTGTTCGATGTCTACGCCTACCGATTTTTCGGGATGATGGGCGAGTATCGCATAATCGCCGGCATGGCTGTGGTTGATGTGTGCCGAAGGCGGCGAAAGCAGGGGTTTGCCTTGTTCTGAAAACAGGAGTTGGTGATTGGGGAAAGTGGCGCCAATGAGGTTGCGGGCGGCGAGTTTGTGGCTGCTGCCGGATGCAAGGGTTTCGGGGTTGGCTGCATCGCCCCAAATTTGGTTGTAACTTTGCGCAAGCGCATCGCGAAGTTCAGTGATGTGCCAACGCACAAGGCGAACGCCTGAGTGACAATTCCAACGCAAATCCAAGGGCATGGGCACAAAGATAGCCGTAAAAGAATATACGAAATTAGAGGGACATAAACAAGGGGTTTATTCGCTTTTTTGGCATGATCAGGAGTCGGTTTTGGTCAGTGCGGGTGGCGATGGCGCTGTTGTGAAATGGTCGGTTCCGTTACAGGGTGATTTGCCTGCTTCGGGTGTGGTTGGAACTTTGTTTGCGCAATTGCCGGAGCCCATTTTTAGTTTGCTGGAGGGCCGAGAGGGTGTGATTTGGGCCGGTAGTCAGTCGGGCAATGTGTATAGGTTGAAACAGGGAACATCCCCACGGGTACTGTCAATGGGGGCCTCGGTTTTTTTCTTGGTGCGATGGATGGATGGCTCAATTGCTGCGGGGTTGGGGAATGGCGAGATGGTTTTTATGGACGATGAGATGGTGGTGCAAAGGCGGGTGGCGTTAGGACGGAAAAGTTTGCGTTGTTGTCTGTTTGATCGCGGCTTGGTTGGTGGCAGCGATGGTTGTATTTGGCAATTGGGGGTTGGGGGCGAGGTGTTGAATCGCTTTGAGGCGAATGCGCCATCGGTATTTTGTATGGTGGGGTTGAGCGATGGGGGTTGGGTGAGTGGTGGCAGGGATGCGCAATTGTGGTGGTTTGACGCGAATGGGGTGGTAAGGGAGCGATTGAATGCACATTTATATACGATTCATGCATTGGTGGGCTACGGGGATGGGATGATAGTGAGCGGGGGAATGGATAAGATGGTGAAGGTTTGGGATGGGCGGGGCGCGAAGCTATTGAAGGTATTGGATCGGCAGAAGTTCCCCGGCACAGGGCATTCACATTCTGTGAACGCCCTGTGCCGGCTTCCCGCGTTGGAACAACGCGGGAAGCGGCGCTTGCTCGCAAGCGCCGGGGATGATAAAATCATCCGACTCTGGGAAATCAACCCTGAATGATAATTTGGACTCCCTGCCCATCTGTGGAACTTCTTCCTGATCATTATCCTATGATGAACTGATAGATGTTCTATTTTCGCAATGTGGCCCGTGGTAATTTTACCACAGCCAATCCAACTACCATGAAAAATCTTCTCCGTATCGCAACCCTCGTACTGCTTCTGAGCGCCGGTAACCTCCGCGCGCAAATTCCTGCTACCCCCGATGTAGAGGAAACCGAGATCGTGCCGAAAGATACCCTGCGTAAAAAGAATCTCAAATTGCCACCGCTGCCAACCATCTCCAAAAAAGTCCTCTCGGTCTCAGATTCTATCGCCCAAATCAACCACCATGCCTCCCGTTATATCTTCGCCCCATCGGCATATCCCATTTCCAAAGGGTCGTTTTACTATCAGAACTACGATATCTTGCTCAATGATGTGCAGTTTGGTATCACCGACCAACTAGGTATGGGCGTCGGCTATGCCTTCCCCCTGTTCATGTACCTCACGCCCAAATACTCCATGCCCCTGAAAAAGAATCATACTTTGGCCGTGGGCGATATTGCCGGGTTTAGCGTATTTACCGGTACGGATAACATGAAATGGCTCAACACCATTTATTGCATGTATACCCTAGGTAGTCCGCAAAACAACATAAGCTTGGGATTGGGGATGCTTCAGTCCAGCGAATCCGATGGCAACCTCGCCGTAACCAATCTATCGGGCATGTACAGTATTACCCCCAACTTTTACTTCGTGGGTGAAGCCTGGTTCAATAATCGTCAGCGACATTTCGAGTCTGACTATACCAACTTTAAATACGACGATTTGAAAATGACCTATGTAGACGAACTCGTGCCCATCGATGCCATGCTCAATCGCAGCACCCTGTTTACGTCGGTTCAGTTTAGGATTATCGGACACAAACAACGCACCACTGCTTGGTCGTTCGGTGTATCCAGCTACTGGGAACATGGCGATCGCTATTCGTATACAGCGACCTTGCCTCAGTTTGATAAAACTACCGGACAAATGATCTACGCGCCACAACAGTTTACCGTTGGACCTCAAAACATCTTTTTCTTCATTCCTTCCTTTACCTATGTGAAGAAAATTGGTGATATGAACGACGTGTCTAAATAGGAATCGCTGGGACCGAGCTTTTGACCTTTCCGCGTAACGTGCAATTATTTATATTTGCCTCTCTATTATGATATTATCTGATCAACGCATCCTCGATGAAATGGAAAAAGGCACCATCAAGATTGAGCCTTACGACCGCAATTGTCTGGGTAGCAATAGCTACGACGTGCACTTGGGAAAACACTTGGCCTTGTACGTAGATGCTGAACTTGATGCCAAAAAGCACAATACCATCGCCCATTTTGAAATTCCAGAAGAAGGATATGTGTTGATGCCCGATCAGTTTTATTTGGGGGTAACCGAAGAATACACCGAAACCCATGCCCATGTGCCATTCCTAGAAGGCAAGAGCAGTACCGGTCGCTTGGGTATTGATATTCATGCCACGGCAGGTAAAGGCGATGTGGGATTTTGTGGTAACTGGACCTTGGAGATTTCAGTGAAAAAGCCAGTACGTGTGTATGCAGGGATGCCTATCGGACAGTTGATCTATTTCCCTGTTGAAGGGGAGATTTTGGTGCCATACAACACCAAGAAAAATGCAAAATACTCAGGCCAGCCCAACCGTCCGGTCGAAAGTATGATGTGGAAGAACCAATTCTGATGTCCTATCTTTGCGGGACGGATGAGTAACGCAGAGATTTTCGAAAAAGTCATTTCCCATTGCAAAGAATACGGATTCGTATTTCCTTCCAGTGATATTTATGGTGGTTTAACCGCGGTTTACGATTACGGCCAAAACGGCGTTGAATTGCGCAACAATTTGCGTCAGTACTGGTGGAAATCCATGACCCAGCTCAACCAGAACATTGTTGGGATCGATGCAGCCATCTTTATGCATCCCAAAGTGTGGAAGGCCAGCGGTCACGTGGATGGTTTTAGCGACCCGATGATCGACAACAAAGACAGCAAGAAGCGCTATCGTGCGGATGTGCTGCTAGAGGATCACCAAGAGAAAATCAGACAGAAAATCGACAAAGAAATCGACAAGGCGGCCAAGCGATTTGGTGAGACTTTTGATGCGGCGATGTATCGAACCACCAACCCCAGGGTGATGGAGTACCAAGCCCAGATTGATCTCATTGATGCGGTGATGAAGGAGGGGTTGGAGACAGGCAATTTGGCCATGATCAAGGAATTGATTGAATCGGAAGGCATTGTATGTCCGATGAGTGGTTCTCGCAATTGGACCGATGTGCGTCAGTTCAACTTGATGTACAGCACCCAAATGAGTGCGACCGATAGCGGTGAAGACAGTTTGTATCTGCGTCCTGAAACCGCCCAAGGGATTTTTGTGAACTTTTTGAATGTGCAGAAAACCGGGAGGATGAAGTTGCCATTTGGTATCGCCCAAACGGGAAAAGCGTTCAGAAATGAGATCGTGGCGCGTCAGTTCATCATGCGGATGAAGGAGTTTGAGCAAATGGAGATGCAATTTTTCTGTAAGCCCGGCACCGAATTGGAGTTTTATGAATTTTGGAAAGCGCAGCGCTTGAAGTGGCATAAGGCGTTGGGTACGGCGGATGCGAAATACAGATACCACGACCACGTGAAGTTGGCTCATTATGCCAATGCTGCGGTGGATATTGAATACGATTTCCCATTTGGATTTAAAGAGGTGGAGGGGATTCACTCGCGTACCGATTTCGATTTGGGCAAGCACGAAGAGTTCAGCGGCAAGAAGTTGAGATACTTTGATCCCGAATCGAACGAGAGTTTTGTGCCTTATGTGGTGGAAACTTCCATTGGCTTGGATCGTTTGTTTTTGTTGACGATGTGTGAGGCGTTTGCTGAGGAAGACGTGGATGGCGATACCCGTACGGTGTTGAAGTTGCATCCGGCCATCGCCCCAGTGAAAGCCGCCATTTTGCCCTTGGTGAAAAAGGATGGATTGCCGGAGTTGGCGGAGCAGATTTACAATGAATTGCGGATCGATTACAACGTCTATATCGAGGATAAAGACAGCATCGGAAAGCGTTATCGTAGGATGGATGCCATTGGTACGCCTTTCTGCATCACGGTGGATCACGATAGTTTGACAAACGGAGATGTGACGGTGCGTTACCGCGATACCATGGAGCAAAAGCGCGTGAAAATTGCAGAATTGGGCAGTTTGTTGCATGCCGAAGTGTCTATGAGTACCTTGCTCAAGAAATTGTTATAACCCTGAAAGAATTACCAAACCATGAATACTGTAGAAAATTTCTCATTTGAAGGCGAAAAAGTGCTAGTTCGCGTTGATTTTAACGTGCCTTTGGACGCTGAATATACTATTACCGACGATTCTCGTATGAGGGCCGCCTTGCCTACGATTAAAAAGATTTTGGGCGATGGGGGTTCTGTGATATTGATGAGTCACTTGGGCAGGCCGAAAGAAGGTCCAACCGAAAAGTATTCATTGAAACACCTGGTGGCTCATTTGTCTGAGTTGGTGGGTAGGGGCGTTCGCTTTGCTTCGGATTGTATTGGGGAGGAGGCAGCGCATTTATCGAGCTGCTTGCAAGCCGGAGAGGTGATGTTGTTGGAGAATTTGCGTTTTTACAAGGAGGAGGAAAAGGGGGATCGCGATTTCGCGGCGAAGTTGGCTTCTATGGGGACGTTTTATGTGAACGATGCGTTTGGAACGGCGCACAGGGCCCATGCGAGTACTGCGATCATTGCTGATTTTTTTGCGGGTAGAAAGGCGTTTGGATTTTTGATGGCCAAAGAGGTGGCAAATGCCAATCAGGTGATGAAAGCGCCCCAACGTCCGTTCACTGCCATTGTGGGTGGAGCGAAGGTGAGCGATAAGATTTTGATTGTAGAGAATTTATTGAATACGGCCGACCACATCATCATCGGTGGTGGAATGGCGTATACGTTTTATAAGGCCCAGGGCGGCGAGATTGGCAACAGTTTGTGTGAGACCGATCGTTTGGAAACCTGCGTTGATATTTTGAAGAAGGCCGAGGCAAAGGGGGTGAAAATTCATTTGCCGGTAGATTCTACCATTGCCGATAAATTTGCGGCGGATGCCAATACCCAGAATTGTGCGAGCGATCAGATTCCGAGTGGTTGGATGGGTTTGGATATTGGGGAGAAGGCCTGCGTGGCCTTTAGGGATGTCTTGTTGAATAGCAAAACGATTTTATGGAACGGTCCGATGGGCGTTTTTGAGATGCCTGCGTTTGAGCGTGGTACCAAAACGGTGGCTCAGTCGGTGGCGGATGCTACTGTGGGCGGTGCTTTCAGTTTGATTGGCGGCGGCGACAGTGCGGCGGCGGTGTATCAATTCGGGTTCGACGACAAGGTGAGCTACGTGAGTACCGGTGGCGGCGCGTTGTTGGAGTACTTCGAGGGCAAGGTGTTGCCGGGTATCGCTGCGATTGAGGATTAAGTTAGCGCAGGGCGTTTTTTTCAGATTCGGTGAGTTGGTCGCAGTCTTTGAGGAAGGCGATGGCGATGTCTTTGATGGGCGATGGACTTTTGGCGAATTTGATGGCCAGGGGTTTGTCTTGGGCCATGTTTTTTTTCATGTTGAGCATGGAGGGTGTGCCATATTCAAAGGTGTATCTGAGGAATTTGATTTCGAGGTTTTGGGGTTGTGCGGTTGCGGCGGCGTTGAGCAGTGACTCGGCTTGGTTTGCCAGGGAGAGTTTGTTTGGTGGCGAGATTGAAGCCCGAGCCCGGAGGGCGAGGGCGGTGGCGTAATAGGCCTTTGCTAAGGGGTCTGTTTGACTGTATGTTTTACATGCGCTCTCAAAAATGCTGAGGTGATTGTTGTTGGTAAGCGCTGTTCTGTAGGCGGTTCTGATTTGAATCCATTGACTGACGCTGGGCGACATGCAAACGGTGGCGAAGGCCACGGAAATGAGCAATGTTGTACGCATCAATGTCTTCATGTGTTGATTGTAACAATTGCGAACAAAATCGGTTTTGAAGGTTTGGTTTTGATTTTGCAAAAATCACCATTCTTGATTTGGGATTTGCGAAATTCTCACATTTTTTGTGAGCTAGTATTTACCCAAATAGTTTTGTAGAATAAAACTTGTTAATTACCTATTGGCAATAGTATCGTGGAAGGTTAGTATTTAAAATGGCGATTATTGTTCTATTGGGAGAATAATAATGCCTGTGATGTAGAAATTGTCGATTATCATTGATATGGAAAAATTGAAAAATATTCACCCCGGAGAAATTCTAAGAATTGAATTTTTGGAGCCGATGTCCATCTCCGCCTATCGTTTAGCAAAGGATACATTTATTCCTCAAACTAGAATTGGTTTGATTTTGGCTGGAAAACGAAGGATTTCCGTGGATACGGCATTGCGATTCGCCAAATATTTTGGGAATTCAGCGCAGTTTTGGATTCAATTGCAAACGGATTACGACATTGAAAATGAAAACGAAATTCAGCGAGAGACATTGTCTAAAATTCATCCTTTAACCCAAATGTAATTTGGTGGATTTTGTTGTACCAATAAATCAAAATAATATTACAACCACTTCCTACGTCGGAAGAAATACAAGGTGCCCAATGAAGAGAGCATCATGATGGCGATGGAGAAGGCAAAACCGTATTTCCATTTGAATGCATCTATGAACTCGAAGTTCATGCCGTAAATACTGGCAATCAAGGTTGGTGGCATGAAAATAACCGAGGCAACCGTAAAGATCTTGATGATTTTGTTCTGTTCGATGTTGATCAAACCCAAAAAGGTGTTCTGCAAATACTCCAAACGCTCGAAGTTGAAGTTGGTATGATCAATCAGTGAATTGATATCCTTGATCACAATGCGCAATCGCTCATAATCTTCCCCTTCAAATTCGCGACTTTTTAAAATGGCGCTCAGTACTCGCTGCTTATCCACCGCGTTCTGACGTAATTCCATCGTTAATTCCTGCATCCGGTTTATTTCCAGGATGATGGTTTCGTTCGGGTTTTGGGTGAGCGATAATTCCTTAGACAGTCCCGCTACTTGCTTTGCTAAACCTTCCAGTAAATCTGCATCATTGTCGACACCCATTTCAAGCAGGGTGGCCATGATTTGTTTTCCTGTGTGAAACAATCGCCCCGTGGCCTTGATCTTTTTTACGCAATCAGAAAATGCACTTAAATCGGCATCTCTGTAGGTAAATAGGATATCGTCCTGCAAGATGAAAGAAACCGCATTGGAATGAAACAATCCCGATTTTTGATCGAAGTGCAAGAAGTTGCTGTTGGCGATGATTTCGTCGTCGGTTTCAAAATAACGAGACGAGCTTTCAATCTCTAACTGTTGTTGTCGGGACTGGAATTTGAATTCGAAGTTTGCTTCTACATCGGCAATTTCTGCGGCAGAAGGATTTTGTAGGTCAATCCATACGAGACCATCCAATGTCTCTAATTGAGACAACGTTTGCACTTTCTGCACACGATTTTGACGCTGATAGTAGACGCGCATCATTGAATTGGTTTATACTTCGGGGTTCGCCTTCCATTTGGAAAAGTGCTGCAAATATAGGATTAATTTTTCTCTATGAGCCAAAATTCGGCCTCGGATTCGATTTCCCATGTGCCAAACAAAGTTTTGGGGATTTGTATGGTTTCAACATGCTGCCTGCCGCCAAGTTGTGTCATGTTTTCAAGTTGACTTTCGATGGTTTTTGTGTGCACTGATTTCTCGGATCCGAAATGCAAATAAGCGATTTTGGTTGAATGCGATAAACCCAAACTATCAAAGCTGTTTTTTGATTTGAGAATCCATACGTTTGAGTGGCTCAATTGCGATGCCAAATGTTCGTAAATATTGGTTGGGTGATATTCGGTAAAGCGTTTGTGGTCTTTGTAATACAATACTTGGAAGGCCGCGTGGTATGGCTCAATGATCAGTGGAGTTTGTCCCGCCTTGGGGTGCAAGAAATTGGATTGAGTTGTCCGCGAAGTATCCTTCGTGCGTGCTTCAACCAATTGTAGAGACTCTCTGGCCGCAGCAAAATTGGGGGGCGTAAAGTTCTTGCCTATCAAGACCGTTACCATGAAAACCACTGCGGAAATCTTGAAAGTACGTGGACCAAATGAATCGCCCAAACGGATTAGTCCCATCGACAGTATCAAACACAAAAAAGGCAAGGAAATACTGGCATATCGCTCCGTAAACATGGGGATAGACCACGGATGGTTTAAGCTGAGTAGCCACTGTCCGAAAAATGGTAGCGCAAACAACCAGGTGATCAAAGTGAATGAAGGACGGTTATCGGCAGGTTGTTTTTGGATGAAAGCGCGCACAGATAGCCACAACAAAAGGGCTATGCCCAAGATGGTCGCGATGGGAGTGTTTAGGTACTTCCACAAAGTATGGTAGGGTGCGTCCCAGGGCGCTGGGTTTACCCAGGTGCCCTGGGATGCGCTATCAACGAAACGGTGCCAAACATTGGGTAAGTACCAGCCAAAAGACATCGAGAATCCCAGCATCGCCCAGCCAATGGGTGTCCAAAAGGATTGCTTGCCGCTCGGTTTTACAAGCCAATAGAGCCCCAGCGCAATCAAAATCCACAGGCCAAAAAAGTGCGATAGGCAAAGTAGTCCGCCGGTAAGTCCCACAGTGAAAAACTGCCATTTTGATTCATCTTTTATCGCCCTAACAAACAAAAGTGTGGTGAGTACGCCCAAAAACAATGTGAGGTCATAGGTGCGTGCCTCGTGGGCCAAAAATGTGGTGTAATTGCTTGAAAGAAATAGTATGGCTGCGATTGTTCCGAGCGAGTTGGCCTTTGATGGTGAAAATTGTCGGCCCAGCAAATAAATCAATCCGGTGGTGAGACTGCTGAAAATCGCGGAGGGCAATCGCACGGAAAAAGGACTGTCGCCATAAAGAAGCATCCAGTAGTGAAGCATCCATTCAAAAAGCGGGGGGTTGTTGCCGGAAGAAAGGTGTTGGTAGATGAGGCTGGGTGACATCTGGGCATGGTAGATGCTGAAACATTCGTCGGAGGTCAACGACCGAAAATCGAGCCCAATGAGGTTGATGCCCAATGCCAGTAAAAAAAGGGAAATCGCGCTGAGGAGGTGACGGTGGGTTGTTGAAACGGAAAGTACGCGGCTCAACATGGTAGCGCGATTAAATTTTTCCGAAAATGCGCTTGATTTTCAGTTCGATTACGCCGAAAAGGGCCTCGCGGAAAATTTTCGTGCTCATTTTCGAGGTGCCCGCAGTGCGGTCGGTGAAGATGATGGGGTGCTCCTGGATTTTGAATCCTTTGCAATCGGAGCGGAATTTCATTTCAATTTGAAACGCATATCCACGGAATTTGATATCGTCGATACCGATGTTTTCTAACACATTGCGCTTGTAACATACGAATCCTGCGGTGGTGTCGGCAATGTTCAAACCGGTGATAAATTTCACATATTTACTCGCGTAGTAACTCATCAGTACCCGTCCCATTGGCCAATTGACCACATTCACCACGCCGCCGTAATAGCGAGAACCAACGCAAACATCCGCACCCGCTTCGCACTTGACGATGAGGTTGGGGAGTTGGTCTACGGGGTGGGAGAAGTCGCAATCCATCTCGCAGATATATTCGTATTTGCGCTCTAGAGCCCAATGAAAACCGGCGATGTAAGCAGTTCCTAAGCCGTTTTTTCCTTGGCGTTTAAGGATGTGCAGTTTGTCGCGGTGCGAGTTGTAGGTCGACATCATCGCATCTACTTGAGCGGCAGTGCCATCCGGCGAATTGTCGTCGACAACCAATAGGTCGATGTCTTTGTCCAAGGCCATCACCGTGTGGACCATTTTCTCGATGTTCTCGATTTCGTTGTAGGTTGGGATGATAACTAGATACTTAGACATGCGATTCGGTGAGCGAAATTAAGTTATTTTGCAGGGAAATGAAAAAAATGGGTGAATCATCGGGCGGAAGAAAGGCCCTTTTCCTCGATAGGGATGGCGTAATCAATCATGATCCGGGCGATTATACCAAGTCTTTGTCGGAATTTGTGGTCTTGCCAGGTGTTGTTGAAACCTTGAAAGCGTGGCATGAAATGGGATTTATACTCATTGTTGTTACCAATCAGGGCGGATTGGCGAAGGGTTTGTATGATGAGAGCGATGTTTATGCCATGCATCAGTATTTTCAGGGTTTGTGCGTGCAAGCGGGGTTTTCTGTTGCTGAGTTTTATTTCTGTCCGCATCATCCCGATTTTAATGGACGTTGTTTGTGCAGAAAACCCGGTAGTTTGATGGTTGAAAAGGGGCTGCATCAATTTGGCTTGGATCCTGATTTGTGTTGGATTATCGGCGATAAACAGCGCGATTTAGATGCTGCCGCCGCTGCGGGGGTGGGCGGTACGCGTATCGAAACAAATGCGAGAATTCCGCTGCCTGAAGAAGTTTTGCACGCATTTAACTAAATCTGTTTTATATTTGTTACAACAACTATTATGAAGTTTAAATTTCACCCATCGGAAGAGCGCGGCGTCAACAAAATGGCGTGGTTGGACTCAAAATTTAGTTTCAGTTTTGCGCATTGGTATGACCCTCAGAAGATTCATTTTGGGGCATTGCGGGTTCTCAACGATGATATTATCGCGCCGAGTATGGGGTTTGGGATGCATCCTCACGACAATATGGAAATAGTGACCATTATGTTGTCGGGGGAGCTACAGCATAAGGATTCTATGGGACATACGGAGATCATTCGTGCGGGTGAGGTTCAGCACATGACCGCGGGATCGGGCATCATGCACAGCGAGGTGAATTCCAGTTCTACAGAAGAGAGTAAGTTGTTGCAGATTTGGGTATTCCCAAGGGCGCACAATCTTAAGCCCAGCTATGATCAGCGATATTTTGATGAGGCAGGTCGGGAGAGTCAGTGGCAATATTTGGTAACTCCGAATGGTGGCGATTCAATCAAGGCAGAGCAAGATGCTTATTTTGTTCGCAGGGTGATGAAGCATGAGGAACTAGCCAGTTATACTTTGCATGGCGAACACCAAGGAGCATACGTATTTGTTATTGAGGGCAGTATTGAAGTCAATGGCCATGTACTTGGTCGCCGAGACGCGATTGGCGTTTGGGAGCTTGATGATTTAGAAATCAAGGCTACGGCGGATGCCGATGTGCTATTAATAGAAATCCCAATGCGATAGCATTGGGATTTCTATTGCTTAAGTGTAGGAATTTCTATTACTTGGCCAACTCTGCGATGTGGGCTTCGAGTTCTGATTCTGCACCGGGGGTATAACCTTGGTGTGAATAAACCAATTTGCCGTTTTTGTCGAACACGAAAGTCAT
>JAHEMG010000142.1 GCA_024643755.1 Flavobacteriales bacterium
GAACGACAATTTGGAGCATTTTTTTGTGTATTTGTACCGCGGCAATTCGGCTGTGGCTTGGCGGGGGATATGGGCAGAGCAGGGCGATGTGGTGAGGCCGCTGTTGGGCTTTTTGAAGCAGGAATTGTCGGATTTTTTGTTGGTGAATGGATGGTCGTGGCGGGAAGATAAAAGCAATGCGGGCACGGGGTATTTGCGGAACAAGGTGAGGCATTTTTTATTGCCGGGGCCGGATGCGTTTGCCCAGGAGTTTTATGGGTTGAGTCAGCAGCAGCAGGTGTTGAGGGGTGGTGAGGCGCGATGGGAATCGGAAGTTTGGGCATCGCACTGTGAGGAATTACGGGGTGGTTGGTGGATTCCGCGGGTATATGTGGAGATGGTGACCGAGGCGATGCTGATGGATCGCATGATGGGGTTGGGCTTTTCCCGGGCGATGGTGGTGCAGGCGAAGGGGGTGAAGCAGGTGGGGAAATGGTTCGACGGTAGTTTGTGGCGTTTGTGGGTGGGCCGACAGGGGTGGATGGTATCGCCCAAGGATTTGACATCGCCCTCGGCGGTGGTGATGGAGTGGGTGGATGGAATGGTGGTGAACTGGGGAGGGTATCGGTTATCGCTGCGAAAAGTGGAGGGTGGATGGCGCGAGGGTGTGATGGATGCGTATTATTTTGATTTGGGCGTGGCGGCGCGGAGTTGGGTGTTGCGGGGCTGGGTGAATGGCGATGAGATGCGCGGGTTTGGCGGGGTGCAGAAGAAGCTGAGCGATTGGTTTGTGGACGAAAAAATTGAGTCGTTTGCGAAGCCGTTTGTGCCGCTGTTGGTGGGCTCAGAGGGGGTGTTGTGTGCGGTGGGGGTGAGGCGGTCTGCGTTGTATCCGGTGGGGGAAGATGCGGGCAGTTACTGGGTTTTGTTGTGGGAGGTGTTGTAGGGTTGCGGGTGGTAGCGAAAAATCGCCATTTTGTAGGTTCAATCTTATACCTTTGTTTTTGAATGAAAGCGATCATCCCTTTGGCGGGCATAGGCAGTCGCCTCAAGCCCCACACGCGTACCCAGCCGAAATCGTTGATTCCTTTGGCGGGAAAGCCCATTTTGGGTCATATCATGGACCGTTTGGTGGAGGCCGGGGTGAGCGATTTTGTGTTTGTGATTGGCTACTTGGGCGATCGCATCGAACAGTATATCACGGAGAATTACGGACAGTATAAAAGCACGTTTGTGATACAGACGTTGGGGCGGGGGATAGGCCATGCGGTTTGGTTGGCCCGGGAGTCGTTCGGAGCCGGCGAAAAGATGCTGATTGTGCTGGGCGATACCATTTTTGAGGCGGATTTGGCGGGGGTATTGGCGGCGGGAGGCAATGCGTTGGGGGTGAAGAAGGTGGAGGATCCGCGTCAGTTTGGCGTGGCGGAGTTGGATGAGACGGGGAAGATTGCGCGGTTGAGTGAGAAGCCGGTGATTCCGAAGTCGAACCTGGCGTTGGTGGGGTTGTACGCGATTGAGGATACGAAGGCGTTGTTTGACTGTTTGGAGTACAATATACAGAACGAGATCCGCACGCAGAACGAGTATCATTTAACGGATGCGTTGCAGTGCATGATCGCCCAGGGGGTGGTGTTTGAGACGTTTGCGGTGGATACTTGGTTTGACTGTGGGAAGAAGGATATTATTTTGCAGACGAATCGGAATTTGTTGCGACAGGTTGATCAGCAGCAGTTTGCGGGTTTTAATAAGGGAAATATCATCATTCCGCCGGTGCACATTGCGGTAACGGCGAAGGTGGAGAACAGTATTATAGGTCCGGACGTAAGCATTGGCGACGGGGCGGTGATATCGCGTAGTGTGGTGAAGAATAGCATTATTGGGCAGGGGGCGGAGTTGACGAATGCGATTTTGGAGGATTCGTTGGTGGGGAGTGATTCGGTGTTGGTGGGTGCGGCGTCGAGCTTGAACATTGGTGACAGTGCGGAGATCAATTTGAGGAATTCATAGGGTGAGGTTGCAGGTATCGGATATTGTTGGGGTGGTGGGCGCTTCGGTGCGGGGAGAGGTATTGGCGGGGGCTGAGGTGGTGGATTTGGTGTTTGATGCGCGGAAGTTGTGGGGGTTGGAGCCCAGCGGGGCGATGTTTTTGGCGTTGAAGGGAAGGCGTGATGGGCATGATTTTGTGGGACAGGCGTATGCGGCGGGGGTGCGGTATTTTTTGGTATCGCGGTATGAGGCGGTTTGGGAGGGGTTGTATGCGGGGGCGGTGTTTTTGGTGGTGGAGGATGTGTTGGTGGCGTTGCAGTTGATGGCTTCGTGGCATCGGGGACGGTTATCGGGCGTGGTGATGGGGATTACGGGGAGCAATGGCAAGACGATAGTGAAGGAGTGGTTGTGGGAGTTGTTGAAGGATGATTTTTCGGTGGGCAAGAGTCCGCGGAGTTATAACAGTGGGTTGGGTGTGGCGTTGAGTTTGTTGAATGTGGCGGCGGGCACGGAGGTGGCGTTGTTGGAGGCGGGGATATCGGCTAGGGGTGAGATGGATGTGTTGGGGGGGATGATGCGGCCGAATATGGTGGTGTTGACGCATTTGGGCGAGGCGCATGCGGAGGGTTTTGAGTCGCTGGAGGAGAAGGCGCAGGAGAAGGTGAAGTTGGCGGCGGGGGCGGATGTGGTGGTGTATCCGTATGATCAGGGATTGTTGCGGTCGGCGTTGGGGGCATTGCGTGCTCAGCAGCCGATGATGAAATTGATATCGTGGGGATGGCAGGAGGGTGCGAATTTTCGCTTGGTGAAGGTGGAGGCGGTGGGGTCGATGCAGGCGATTTCGTTTGTGTATCGCGGGACGGAGCATCGCTTCGAAATACCGTTTATGGACCAGGCATCGGTGAGCAATGCGATGTCGTGTTTGTGCGCTTTGGTGGCTTTGGAGCGATGGGATGAGGCGCATTTGGCTCGTTTTCGGGTGTTGCCGCGCTTGGAGAACCGGTTGCAGTTTATGGCGGGGCGG
>JAHEMG010000144.1 GCA_024643755.1 Flavobacteriales bacterium
CATCACAGAGGCGTGCCATTTGTTGTTGTTTTCGGAGGATAGCGTGAGCGACATCGCCCATGCCTGCGGCTTTGAATCGTTGAGTTATTTCAATCGTGTCTTTCTGAAGAAAAAACGAACCACGCCAACGGGTTTCAGAAAAATCCAATCACCGATGGGTTGATTTTTGTATTACCGCCAGCGACTAACCCACAACAATCATCGGTTCGCAGTTCACTGTGGTATTTACAGAATTGGCGATGAAGCACTTCTCATGGGCTTTGTGATGCAATGAGATGGCCAATTCTTCGGCGTTATCCACTGATTTTTCAAGATCGATGGTCACTTTGGGCCGGAGTGTTACGGTCGACATCCTACCCAACCCACCTGCTGCAATTTCTAGTACGCCCTCGTATTCGTCGCGATAGTCGGTTACCACCACCCCTGCATCCGCACACAAATGAAAATACCAGAGCATGTGACACGACGACAAGGCATTGAGAAAAAAGTCCTCGGGATTTATCCGCTGTGCATCGCCCCGAAAAGCAGGATCTGCTGAACCTTGGATGGGGAATTTCCCCGGCGTTATCACCTCGAAATTTCTGCCGTACTGATCATAAGCACTGGTTCCCGAGCCCAAATTCCCTGACCATTCCAAAGTACCTGTAAAGTGATGTGTTTTCATGTTTGTTGTGTTTTCGAAAATAAGGATTTTGTAAGGAAGACACATCGCAATAACACGCCGCACAGATACGCTCAAAAAACTTGCGATAATCCGTAAAACGGCCATGGTCATTTTGCGATAATCCGTAATCGTCTTTGTTTAAATTGCGAGAAATTGCCGGAATGAAAAAGCGATTATATTTGGCACTTTTCACCATTTTAACGTTTGCTTCTTGCACAATGCAAAAGCGGGTATATTCATCCGGATTTCACATTGATTGGTCCTCCAGGAAGGGGAACACCCATGCTGACAACAGTCTAAAACGCGTTAATTATCGGACAACAACCCTCACAAAAAACAGTGCGGCCACAGAGATTGCTAGCGTGTCAGTACCTATAACATCAGAAATTACGCAATTTGAGACATCCAAACAGTCAAACACAGAAGATGCAATAGCTACATCACAACCTTTTAGTATCGAGCGAGCAACAGTGCCTAAAAACACTGCCGATTATCAGTTGCCTTCACAAAAAACGCAGAATAAAAAACATACTACCAAGAAGCAACTCACAAGACGAAACAGGCCCGGAGATGGACTTGTTGACGTAATATTACTAATTCTCGGAATCATTGCAGCATTTTTAGGATATGACAGCTACAACTACGGTTGGGGCGGTCGGGGATCCAATTTCGATTGGACCGTATTTTTCACCGTTGTGGGCGTGTGCTTTGCTGGATTGGGATTCCTTTTGACCGCCGTTGGTGGAGCATCAATGTCGCCAAGTAGCTTAAAAGGCATGATGAGTGCATTTACGCTCTTCACCACCATTTTCTCTGGTATCGGACTCATTAAATCAATCAGAGATTACAATGACATTTGTAAATACGTTTCCATAGGTGCTTTTGCGTTGGTGGCCATTATGTGGATTGTTGGGTTATTGATGTAGTATAAGTTTGCAAGGGTTTTTAATATTTCTCTTTAATATTGATTAATGCCCACCCTCGTAATTATCTTTATTGTCATCATTATGTTGGCCTGGATTTTCAAATCGGTCAACAATTTCAAATTGATTGAATCTGCAACAAAATCTCATAGTGGAAATGGATCGGAAAGAGATTTGGTGCTTACTTTAAGAAAAAACGATTATCACCCAGATGCCATTTATCACGACTTATATTTCCAAAAAAAGAATGGCTCTTACACCCAAATTGATTTGGTATTAGCTACCCCCGTTGGATTAATTGTTTTCGAAGTAAAAGATTATAGTGGATGGTTGTTTGGGAACGGGAAGAACACCTATTGGACTCAGGTGCTATCTTATGGTAAAGAGAAGTATCGCCTTTATAACCCCGTGCTACAGAATCAGCGCCACATAGAAGAATTGCGAAAAGCCTCAGCCCAATTTTCACAAATTCCTATGTTTTCTGTCGTGGTGTTTTATGGGAATTGTGAACTCAAAAAGTTGAATAATATCCCCGATGACACCTTTGTCATAAAGGACTACCAAATCAATCAGACTATTCAACGAATTTTAGAAAACAATCCCAAAGCAAATTACTGTAACAAACTTGAGGTAATACAGATCTTATCTGCAGCAAAGTCAAACGGCGATAACAAAACCATCCTCACAGACCACGTAAATTACGTTGAAGATGTAAAACGAAATATGGGTTCGAGAGACGGAAAAATTAGGTCTTCTTGGGAATTCCAAATTTTGCCTTCTTCTTTCAAAAAAGCCATTCGGTTTTTACGGAAAATGAGATAACAAACTACTGAACAGCCATTTTCAAAGGCAATTCGCGGTACGATTTCACGAATCGACCATTGTACATTCCGGGAATCCAGCGGGGTGAATTTTTCAAAATACGAACCGCCTCCTTTGCAAATTCAGGACATTTCGTGCTCACTTCCAACACTTGAATATTCACAATACTGCCATCCACATCCACCACAAACCGCAATAAAACAGACCCACTGATGCCATTTTCCTGACATCTCCAGGGATACGTAAAATTATCCATCACATACCTTTGGAATGCTTTGTCGCCTCCCTTGAATTGGGCTTTTTGCTCCATGCCACTGCTGTAAACCGAATCCTGATCAACCACCACAGAATCAGCGGCTTTAACCGCAACAGGTGTCGAACTCTGCGCCTGAATCGCGCCCATCAACAAGAACAGTACCCCAAACAATACATTCCCTTTCATGACACGAAAATAAGAATTTCAACCAAACCCCACCGCCTTTACACCCGCCACACGCTGGGTTTCAATCTTTTCAAACTGAGCGATATCCTCTATCATCGCTACCCGAGACTTCGAAGACCCCAACGCCTTC
>JAHEMG010000084.1 GCA_024643755.1 Flavobacteriales bacterium
ACTCTCGATTGGGAAAAGCCCCAGGTGGATACAATTACCCCTTGGCCAAAACCAACATGCCCTTCATTTTCATGAATGCCAGTGGCAACTTGCGGGATGTAGAAACGTTGGTGCACGAGGCGGGACATGCGATACACAGCTTCCAAATGGCCCCATTGTCATTGAATGCCTTCAAAAACACCCCCAGCGAAGTAGCAGAATTGGCCAGCATGAGCATGGAACTGTTAACCATGAATACATGGGATGCATTTTTTGACGACCACACCCTGTTGAATCGCGCCAAAGCCGAGCAACTCGAGGGCATTTTGGGCACATTGCCATGGATTGCGCAAGTAGACGCATTCCAACATTGGATCTACGAAAACCCCAATCACACCACCGAGGAAAGAACCGCCGCTTGGTTAGATTTATCGAAACGATTTGGCTCGGGCGAAGTAGATTTCACCGGCATCGAATCTGCCTTGGAACACAGTTGGCACAAGCAATTGCATATTTTTGAAGTACCCTTTTACTATATCGAATATGGATTTGCGCAATTGGGGGCGATTGGAGTTTGGAGAAACTATATCCAACACGGCAGCCAAGCCATCGATGCATACAAAGCGTTTTTAACCTTGGGCTATACCGAGAGCATACCCAAAATTTATGAAACGGCGGGTGTGAAATTCGATTTTTCCGCAGCATACATTCAGGAACTCATGCAGTTTGTGCATGATGAATTGCAAGGCGTTTACCTCAACGACTAAGGATTTGTCGTACTAATCGGGCTGTTTGTCGTAGCGCAAACGTCATTTTATCGCTAAGAAATTCGGACATTCGCTAAACCCCAAGGTTATGGTGTAAATTTGTCGCGCATGAAAAAATTATTGTTCCTTGCGATGAGCGTTGTTGCGTTCAATGTTACCATCGCCCAAAAAATTGATTTGGACCGTGTTTATGTTGCACACCAATATCGCGATTTGCCATCTACCCCATTAGATAGTACTTGGAGAACCTACAACGTTCGCGTAGAAGTACCAAGCACCATCTCCGGCGCTATGTCGGCCAGCTCTATCGAAGACCGCATCAACCTCCAAGGTTGGAAGAAGGTTTACGGTGGTGGACACGCGCAATTGACGGTAAACTTTGATGATTTGATGTTCGATGGTCAAAAAATCGAAAATCGCAAAGAAGAAATCAAAAACAAAGAAGGTGTAGTTACTGCGACCAACTATTACTATTGGTCTGTGGTAAAGTATAGCATCGGTGGTACTTATTCTGCCAAAGATTGGCAAGAAAATGCCTTGATCAACCGCACAAACATCAATGGCACCAGCTCTACCCAAATGGAGTGGAAAAGCCCTGAGTTCAGAAGCATGGGTGAAGCGGATCGCTATTTCAGCAACAACCGCGCTGCCATCTCTAACAAATTGGTGAAAGAACACATGGAAACCATGTTGGCGAACATCAACAACAGCATCAACGACAAATACGGCTTCCCAGTAAGCACCGACCAAGTTACTTTGTGGACATCAGATTCTAAGAAGCACCCTGAGAACGTGGCATTTGTTGAAAACATGACCAAAATGAAGGCCAGCATCGCCAAGGTTACTGCTAACGGTATCGACGCCGCTACCCGTGCCGAGTTGATGAGCAGCATCGAATACATGACTACAGTAAAAGGCAAATACGCCACTGAGGACAAAGGCGACCGCAAATTGCGTTATGCTTGTTCTTACAACAACGCTGTATTGTACACCATTTTGGATATGCCCGACAAGGCCATCGAAGAGTGCAATGCACTGATTGCCAACGACTACGACGTTAAAGACGGAGAGAAAATGATCGAAAAGA
Source organism: Flavobacteriales bacterium (assembly GCA_024643755.1). Lineage (GTDB taxonomy): Bacteria > Bacteroidota > Bacteroidia > NS11-12g > UBA955 > UBA955. The sequence continues at coordinate 1,834 of JAHEMG010000084.1, forward strand.
TCAACAAAATCAAGGCGTTGATGGCCAAAAACAACAAAGTAAGTCGTCACTACCCTATCGACACCAGCAAGTTCAACACCCCGAACTAATCACGAATTTTATACTGAACCGATGGCTCAATAAAAAACGCCCGAGTAAATTTCCTCGGGCGTTTTTTATTGAAGTGGAATCTCGTTTATAGAGATCCTAGTAATTACAAGTTTCCGCGATGCGCTTGTTCACGTTCGATGCTTTCAAACAACGCCTTAAAGTTCCCTTTACCGAAGCTCTTTGCACCCTTGCGCTGAATGATTTCAAAGAACAAGGTTGGTCTGTCTTCAACGGGCTTGGTGAAAATCTGCAACAAGTATCCACTTTCATCGCGATCGATCAATACATTGAGTTTCTTCAGCGCATCCAAATCCTCGTCAATGTGACCCACGCGATCCAATACATCATCGTAGTATGTTTCTGGCACATACAAGAAATCAACGCCGCGCTTACGCAATTCGCCAACCGTGTGTATGATATCATAAGTTTCTACAGCGATGTGTTGTACTCCAGCGCCATGATAAAAATCTAAGTACTCTTCGATTTGCGATTTTTTCTTTCCGTCGGCTGGTTCGTTGATCGGGAATTTGATATAGCCATTGCCATTGCTCACCACTTTACTCATCAATGCACTGTATTCGGTGCTAATGTCTTTATCGTCGAAGGTCAACAACAACTTAAAGCCCATCACATCTTCGTAAAACGATACCCATTCGTTCATTTTGCCCAATTCCACGTTACCCACGCAGTGGTCAACATATTTCAAGCCCACGGGCGTTACCTCCATGGCATTGGCAGGAACCACATACCCAGGCAAGAACGGACCGTTATAGTTTTTGCGCTCAACAAATTTGTGGACTGTTTCACCATAGGTATAAATTCCGCTGATAACGACTGTACCGTTTTCGTCTTCGAAGGTGGTTGGTTCCATGTATGGCTTTGCGCCGCGCTTTACGGTTTCGTTGAAGCTAGCGGTGGCATCATCTACCCAAAGACTTAAGAACTTAACCCCATCGCCATGTTGGGCGTGGTGGCGCGTGATATCGCTGTTGGGATCCAAGGAAGTGGTCAACACCAAGCGAATTTTATCTTGCTGAAGCACATAACTGGCACGGTCTCTTACACCCGTTTCAGGTCCGGCATAGGCCACCAATTTATAGCCCCAAGCCACTTGGTAATAGTAGGCGCTTTGTTTGGCGTTACCCACAAAAAATTCTAGGTGATCGGTGCCGTTCAATGGCAAAAAGTCGGTGGTGGTGGTTACAGTATCCAAGGTTGAGGTTTCCATTGCGTTGAAAGTTCAATAAAATACAAATTTACGAAATCTGCCCGGGAATTGCGCAGTTTAGTTGGGGTCTACCACTACATCTATGCGAACGGCTCTCCAGGCGGAGTGCGCCAATGCGGCTTCTCTTGCCCGTTGAATGAGTTGCTTGGTGGCATTCACTTTGGCATTTTCTTTGGGAATCTTGACCACAATTTGTTGAATGAAGCGATTTTTCACGCGGGCAACGGAGGGGACTTGCGGACCTAGTACACGGTCGCCCAGTGATTTTTTAAGCTGTTCGGCCAGCCACCGGCTGGCCTCAGTGGCCGTTGGGGCATCGATGTGTTTCACATCGATTTTCAGGAGTTTGGTAAATGGCGGATACCCAAAAGACTCTCGGTGCATGAGTTCGTTGTTCATCAGGCCGCGATAATCATCATCGGCCAGTGCCCGCAGCACTTCGTGCTGCGGTTGGTGCGTTTGAAGCATCATCAGGCCGCGCTCCGCGCGCCTGCCTACCCTACCCAACAACTGTTGCAATTGCTGAAAAGCCCGCTCATGACTGCGAAAATCAGGGATGTGTAACAACATATCGGTATCCGGCACCACCACCAAGCCAATATTCTCAATATCTATCCCTTTGGCCAGCAACTGTGTACCTACCAAAATATCAATATCGCCGCGCTCAAAGGCCGTCAAAATCTTCTGAAAATCATCGCGCTTCCGCAGACTCTGTTGATCAAATCTACCCACCCTGGCTTTGGGGAACAGCGACATCAATTCTTCGGCCAGCTTTTCGGTACCGGTACCTTTGAGCTGCAGACTCTGAGAGCCACACGCCACGCATTTGGCCGGCACCGCTTGCTGATACCCGCAATAACTGCAACGTTGATTGTCGCTACTCTTGTAATACGTCAACGAAATATCGCAGTGCTTGCACTGGGTGGTCAATCCGCAATCTTCACATTCAATATAGGGCACATACCCCTTTCGGTTGTGATAAACCACCACGCGCTGTTTTAGCTCCAGTGCCTTGGCGATGGCCACTTTGGCGGGATCAGAAAACAACCCGTTCATCTGTCCGATCTTTTTCAACTCACCCACCGACAAAAACATCAATTCCGCGGGTTTACCACCGTCGAATTTTTCCTGCAACTCTGCCATTTGGACACGATTTTGCATTACGGCATGTTGCATTTCATAGCTAGGGGTGGCCGATCCCATGAGCAGGTTGGCGCCGTGAATTTTCGCTAGCTGAAAGGCAGCGTCGCGACCGTGATAGAAGGGTTTTTTATCGAACTGTTTATAGCTCCATTCGTGTTCTTCATCGACTACAATGAGTCCTAATTCCGTGAAGGGAGCAAACACAGCGCCTTTGGTTCCAACCACAAATTGGACTTGGTTTTTCAGGATGCGATCGTAGAGTTCTGTGCGTTCGTGGGAACTATAAAAATGGTGCCATACCCCAATTTCTTGAGGGATAAATGCGCGCATTTTGGCCACTAGGTGTTCGGTGAGTGCGACTTCCGGCAACAGATACAGGACTTGTTTGCCCGCAGCCAAGGTTTCTTTCACAAACTCCATGTAAACATGGGTTTTTCCCGAACCCGTTACTCCGAATAGCAGGGCGGCTTGTTGGTTGGCAAAAGCTTCTTGGATGAGGGATTTCGCTCGCAGTTGTTCAGGGGTGAGGGAAAAATTTTGCTCGCCGCCGCGGATCACCTGAAGGTGATCGCGGCGGCGCTTCTGAATCACCACCAATTCCTTTTTCTCTAATTGACGTAAAACCGTACGATCTAATTGCATCCCTTTCACCAAATCAGCCACCGCCATTTCCCGCTTGCCCGTGCCCAAAACCTGCATCATCGCCTCATATTGCTTCGGAGCCTTTCTCTCCAACGCATTCAATCGCAAATTCGCTAGTTCAGCATCCTCCCACAAACTACTCAACCCCAAGAACTCCTCGAATTTGGGACGGTAATTCTCTTTCAACTCCTCCTCCATCACCACCAAACCACGCAAATACAGCGACTTCACATATTTCAACACATTCTTTACCGCCAACTTTTGATGAATCTCATCCAGCGATACCCCGTCTTTCTTCCCCAACAATTCCAAAATCTGCCACTCCATCTCCTCAACATCCACCTTGCTGATTCCTTCCAAATCCGCATCAGGATGCAACAAAATCTTGGTCTCACTTTGCAATCGATACCCCGCCGGCAATGCCGTAGCCATCACCTCGCCCATGTAACACAGATAATAATTCGATACCCACTGCCAAAATTGCAATTGCTTGTGATTCACTATCGGCGATTCATCCAAAACATCCAGCAAGTACGATGCCTGATATCCCTCCGGCGGGAGATCGCTGAGCGACAGAATAATCCCAGCGTAAATCTTCTTTGGCCCAAACTGAACCGCCACCCGCAACCCCTCATGAATCCAATCATTCCAGTCGTGCGGAACCCTATAGGTATAGGCCTTCGGAACTGGCACTGGCACCAGCACATGGGCAAAAAGGGTCTGCAATTCCGTCACTACCGCAAGTTACAAATATTTTCCGGGCCGGGCCGATTTCTACTGCAATACGATGCTCAATAAATGAACAACAATGCCCAATTTCAAAAAGGCATCCATCACCGGGATTTTTTTGTCATCGCGAATAAAAAACATTGCCCACGACACCCAAAACCCAGTAAACAAAGACACCCCAGAAATCATCAAATAATAATCAGGACGCCAATTAGGCAAAACAGGATCTACTTGCTGAATCCAATTTAAGACCAAATACATGATCAAAAACCCAGTATTCATTGCCACCAAACCCCATCGTGCTCGGCGAACACCCGCCGCCACAACCACCGTTTTGTATCCAAAAATCAAATTGCCTTTGTGTCCCGCCATGTCCTTCACCACTTCCCGGGTAAACAACAGAATAGCCAAACTACCCATGTAATAAAACATGCCCCAGTGCCAATGACCAAAGTGAAACCAAATGGCCAACAGCGGAATCATGGTCAACAAACTTGCTGAGACCTCCCGCAACACGGGCAATTTTTGCAACTTGTGACTGTGAAACCAACAAAAAACGGTGTAGCCAACAAAAAACACCATCACCCGAAGCGATGCCATCATGGCAAACGCCACCGCCAAAAAATTCAATACCACATACAAATTGAGCAAACTCCCCTCTTTCAACAATTTGCCCATAAGTACTTGTTTGGGCTTGTTCACCAAATCTTTGTCTACGTCATAGAAAGCATTGATAATAAACGCCGCCGCCACAGAAAACACGCTGGCCACCACAATACAATGCAATTTAAAATCGTAGAAGACCCGGGCCAATTCATGTCCGGAAAAAGCCAACCAAAACAACAAATACTGTGAGGCCGCAATCAACGCCAAGTTATACCAGCGAACAACGCCAAGTAACAACACAAACCCCGTAATATGCTTTTTGCGAATGCCGAGCATGGGTGATTACATTTTGTAAATCACCTGCAATTTATGCTCTTTTAACAAAGATTCTGCTTTCTCGAAATCTTGGGTGAAACCCAAAATAAATCCTCCTCCACCACTTCCGCACAATTTCAAATAATAGGCACCACTCTCAATTCCCTGCCGCCATACCTGCTCAAATTGATCGGGGATCATGGGACGGAAATTATCCAACAACAATTGCGACAGCCCCTTCAGGTGTCCGAACAACTGGGTTACGTCGCCTTTCAGGAACGACTTCACACAATCATCGTTCTGTTTCTTCAGCTGCGTTTTCACCATATTCCTAAAACCATCGTCTTTCAAACGGTTCAAGAAAATCGAAACCATGTTTTGGGTTTTTCCGGGTGATCCAGAGTTCATCAAAAAGATAGCCCCCTTGCCTTCGGCATTCTCGGTAGGTATACCCACAGTACCCAAATCGCCCTGACCTTTGATCAAAATGGGCAAATTCAAATAACAAATCAGTGGATCCAAACCCGAGCTTTTTCCGTGAAAAAACGACTCCAATTTGGCCAAGGTTAATTTCAGGTGCTTCAAATTATCCTGCACCATCACATCGCCTTGAGCGATAGGATTTACCGCGTATTGGTTATACACTGCCGCCACCAAGGCACCCGAGCTACCAACACCAAATCCTTGTGGAATGCTACTATCAAAGTACAAACCTGCATCCAAATCGCGATGAATCCGGTCAAAATCGAAGCCACAGGGCAATTCGCCTTGAGCATCTAAGCTCGACAAATGAGACACAAACGCACGAATGCTCTCGTTAGAACTGCGTTGCACCGCATCTGGCGAAGAAGCAAAATCAAAACTGCCTTTGAAAAAATGATACGGGATACTCAATCCCATTGAATCTTCAATGATACCATACTCGCCAAACAACAAGATTTTGGCGTAGTAGAGTGAGTCTTTGATCATTTCTGCCATTTTATAGGATCGCTATTGGGCGTTTTCCTGTTTCACTGCAAAGATACTGCCCATTTTTGCAATAAGGTAACAATGTTGTCTGCACAAAGTTCATGAGCGTCTCATCTATTTTGCCATCGTACAGCAGGTGCACATTGGCCCCAGCATCCAACGTGAAGCATAGCGGGAGTTTGGAGGATTCTCTGAACGACCATATTTTTTCGATAATCGCCAACGTATTGGGTCGCATCAACACATAATACGGCAACGAAGTCATCATCATGGCATGCAATTGCAAGGCTTCAGACTCCACAATGGCGATGAACTGATCTACGTTACCTTCTCGCATGGCCAACACCAACAAACCCAGGTTCTTTTGGGCCTGTCCAAATCGCGCCTGAGCATACGGATGCGCATCCAACAGCGCATGTCCCGCCGTGCTACTCACCGATTTCTCGCCATCATCCACAATCAACACCACATCTTTCCAACCTTGCAAATTGGGGTGAATATCCCCATCCAACGGCACAGCAAACAAATCGCTGCTGCCATCAACGGCCTCTGCCAAACCCCAAACGGCTGGTTTATCGAACATCGACCTACAAGCACTGCCCGAGCCAATGCGCGACAAATAGCTACTGCGCTGCCAGAAGTCCATCCCATTCACTTGGGTTGACAAATCACTTGACCCGTGGATGTGCTGCTCAATATGCGCCAAACACATTCCCAAGGCACCAAATCCCGCAGCAGAACTGGCAATACCGGTACCGTGCGGAAAATTATTTTCGGAATCTATAAACAATGTAAAATCGCTCAACCACGGACAATCTGCGGCTATTTTTGACAGAAATTGGGCGATTTTGGGCTCAAAAGAGGGCTTAGACTCACCGGCCAAAGTAAACACAAAGGACTGACCATCAACCTTCTGCATCGCTTTTACCGTAGTGGCGGCATACAAATCCCCCAAACTCCAACTAATACTCGGATTCGCGGGCAACTGAACACCTCCCGATTTTTTCCCCCAGTACTTCACCAAGGCGATGTTTGAGGGGCATCGGTACCCTGCAGTGTAAATCGCGTTATTTTCTGTATGTTCCATGGCTTTCTCCACGTTCAATTATTGCTTTACCAGTTGATTCCAAGGTGTTGTCTGATATTTTTTAAGCCATTCAGCTTGTGATGCGGCAAAGGTTTCATTCACCAACAACATATCGCCTCCCCAAGCACCCAACCATTTACACAACCCGCCTTTTACCGGCTGCAGCCCAAAATGTTGATACGGAGTAGAAAGGCCCAAACCCATAGACAACAGCGCCTGCCACATCTCCAAACCAGCCTCAACCATACTCACCTGCTGGGCCATTTTTACCGCGCCAGCTACTTGCTGTAGTTGATGAAACATGAATTCATCGGTTTGAATGTCTTGTAAACGCTCATTTACTTGAGCCAGCGATGTCCTGCTGTTTTGCTTCTCGCCCAAGAAAACCACCTTCCAGTTTTGGGTCAAATCGGCCGAAATCGACCAGGGTCCCCAATGATTCTCTTCCTCATCCTTCCAAAAAACCAATCCCTTGCCCACATCAGCGATGGCCACATCATAGCCAGAACCGCCAAACAATTGTTGTTGAACCCTTTGTGCATCTAAGTGTGCGAATCGCGCAAAATTTGAAACCATCGTGCTTGAGCTGCCCAAACCACTGCTGCGGTCGAATTCGAGTTGGGTTTCAATGCGATACGATTTTCCCTGCTTCCAAGTAGATGCAGGCGCCAATGCCAACAATTGGTGAATGGTTTTTCGCTCATCACGCTCTTCTGTGCCCATCGCTTCCAACGGCAATGAAAAGCTCTCGTTCAACCAAGTTACACCGGCTACGTCTTTGGCTTCCCAAAGGATGCGAGGCTGTCCGCCCGGAGAATCAAATTCCCAAACATGCATCCACTGCCCCAAGGAAACCGGCACAGCCAATGCTTCCACGCCAATGGTTACGGCGTATTCGCCACAAAGCAAGATTTTTCCGGGAGCATAAAACGACTTCAAGATTCTTCCAGTTATCCTTGGGCTTGATGCTGTCCGCGAACGCGCATGAACGCTTCCACAGCGGCGGAGTGACTTACCACTTTATCTTTAAAATAGGCCACAATCTCTTCCTTTTCAGCATCGGTAGCTTCCAATTGATTGAGGATGTTGAGCAAGTGCATTTTCATATGGCCTTTTTGAATTCCCGATGTAATCAAAGACCGAACGGCACTGAAGTTTTGGGCCAATCCAGCCACCGCAGTGATTTGCATCAACGCATTGGCAGACGGATACCCGAGTAACTCATGGGCAAATCGCACCATGGGATGCAAGTTGGTAATCCCACCCACAGTACCCAAACTCAAGGGCAATTCTATCCAAAAGTGAAACTCATCACCTTCAATGGCAGCATGTGTAAGACTGGTGTAGCGACCATCTTTGGATGCATAGGCATGCGCACAGGCTTCGGTCGCACGAAAATCATTGCCCGTTGCAATAATCACCGAATCGATGCCATTCATAATCCCTTTGTTGTGCGTTACCGCGCGATAGGGCTCTACGGAGGCGATGCGGATGGCACGACAAAATTTCTCGGCAAACTCTTGGTTTTCGATGCCGCTGCCCTCTTCAATCTCAGCGATTTTGCATCGCACTTCAGCACGCACCAGGCATTCCGGGGTAAAATTACTGAGGATACTCATCACCACTTGCAACGGTGCATCGCCCAATTCCGAGGCATGTTCGGCGGCCAAATCACGCAGTGTTTGCGCAAACGACTCCAAACAGCTATTGATGAAATTGGCACCCATGCTATCACAAGTTTCAAAACGCGCCTCTATTTGATAGTACCCAGTCTCTAATTCGGTTTTGTCTACCAAAGTCAAACTCAATACCCCACCACCGCGCGCGCGCATGTTTTTGGTGATGGATTCTGTATTGACAAAAAATTGATTTTTATGCTCTTCAAAAATGCGATACAATGCATCTACGTTTTTGCCTTCCCAGATGAAATGGACATGTCCCACCTTCACCATACTCAACACCTTCGCTTGAAAGCCACCACGATCCAACCAAAAATTGGCTGCCTTCGCCGCTGCCGCCACAACCGAGCTTTCCTCGATAGCCAGAGGAATGGCGTACATCTTTCCGTTAATCAGAAAATTGGGGGCCACACCAAAAGGCATGTAATAGTTGCTAATGGTATTCTCAATGAATTCATCGTGCAACTTTTGCACCTCGGGCTGCTGATGCCAATAGCCCTCCAGCATGTCTACACTCGCACTTGGGTCCGAAGTATATTGTGATACGAGCCAGTCTATTTTGGCTTGTTTGCTGAGTTTGCTAAAACCTTTAATGGGTTGCTTCATGCGTTCTCTTTCAGGGTTAAATAAGTATACGACAAGGCCAATCCTTTGATTTGCGCTTCCACAAACTGATGCAAAGCGGCCTCGCCTTCTAAAGCGTATTTCAAAAAGGGCGATGCTTGGGCATACAATGCGGGCATCGATAGTTTTTGCAAGTGGTAATACCCGTCCAAAAAGGTACTAACCCCACCCGATACAATAATTTTATCACAAAGGACCTTATCGCCCAAAGACGCATGGAGTTGGTTTACCCAGCCCGTCATTTCATGGGCGGAATGACCCACGTGCTGAACTGGCTCCAACAACGTGCGCTCCACAGACTCCCTGCGTAAATTTTCTAATTTGCTAAAATTGGTACCGCCAAAAGCACCGTAATCCAATGCGGCCAAGGGCAATTGCAACAATGCCGACAAACTCTTCGGACCAAAACCCTGTCCCACTTCCTTCACAATGATCGGAAAATCCACAAAATCAAGCACCCGCTTTACCGTATCGATTGGCGATAGCGCAAACCGATCTCCCTCGGGCTGCATCCATTCTTGCAGTGGATTCACGTGAATGATTAATCCATTGGCCTCTAAGCGATGTACCATATCCACCAACGCCTGAAGTTGATTATTGGCGATCAATTCCTCAATCTGGGCGATGCCCAAATTGGCGAACAACGGCTGATCCCCAATGTATTTACGGATTTCAAAATCTTTGGAGTATTCTGAATTTTCCAGCACGGGCCTGCAAGAACCCAACCCCATACCCAGGCCATAGGCCTTACAAACTTCCGCCAACAACAAATTGATTTTACCCGCTTTCTCCGCACCCCCTGTCATGCTGCTAATCCACAAAGGCACCTGCATGGTTGTCCCTGCGATATCTACCTTAGGAATAGCAGAGAATTCTGGGTGGGCAGAAAGCATGGGTTCGTAATAAAACCGATGATCCGCATCGCTCAATTGCGATTCGAAAGCCAACTGTATATGGTCTAATTTTCGGGAACTAATGGTCGATTTTGTCACGGTTATGCAAAGTTAACGATTATCTCGGCGCTTTGTTTTCTTAAACAAAACCCCAACGAAACTTTCAAACATTCAACAAAACACAATCACCCCAATTTGGGATTGTTTTTATGTCGTTCCGCATCCCGATTCGTTTTCTTCTCCATGCTTTGCATGAAGGCCTTGGTGAGATCCACCCCTGTTTGATTGGCCAAACAAATCAATACAAACAGCACATCGGCCATTTCTTCGCCCAGGGCCTCGGCCCCTTGCTTTTCTCCGGATTTGAAGGATTGGTCGCCGTAGCTGCGCGACATTAAGCGAGCCAGTTCGCCCACCTCTTCCATTAACACAGCTGTGTTGGTGAGTTCGGAAAAATATCGAACGCCTACTGATTTTATCCAAGCATCCACAATCCCTTGGGCATCGCTCAAGCGAAGGCCATCGCCATCAGATAGCATTGCAGAAACAGGCGTAATGGGTTGGTCCGACATCGTATCTGACTAAAAAGGACTTTCAAAAACCGAAAAATCGGGCAACAATTCGTCTTTGGCGCTCAGTACAGGATTTTCGATACCCCAAGGAATATTGAGCGAAGGACTGTTCCAAAGCACACCACCCTCAGACGCAGGGTGATAATAATCCGTGCATTTGTAACTAAATATGGTATGATCTTCCAGGGTTACAAATCCATGCGCAAATCCTGGCGGGATATACAACATCCGCTTGTTTGAGGAAGTGAGCTTTTCTGCTACAAACTGTCCGTAGGTGGGCGAAGATTTCCGAACATCCACGGCAACATCCAGTACGGAACCTGTAATTACCCGCACCAATTTACCTTGAGCATGGGGATTCCGTTGAAAATGTAGTCCCCGAAGGATGCCTGTATGCGATAAGCTTTGATTGTCTTGAACGAAAATGGGATTGCCGTAATCTACCAAGGCATCTTGACGATAACTCTCAAAAAAATGCCCGCGGTGGTCCTCAAAAACTTTCGGTTCGATGAGCAATAAATTGGGCAACAATTCCGTTATGCGCATAATTAATCGCAAATCACAAGGTTAAAATTCGCTTTGGCAAGAAGTTTGCGTTTTAATTGCACAAGTTTTATAAACATAACCACAATGCAAACCCAAAACGAATCCAACAACAAACCCCTATTGTACACCATCATCGCTATATTGGTGATTATCATCGGGGTGCTTCTGTACATGTTGAACAATGTGAGCACAGAACGCGACAACACTGAAAAGGCAAAAACGGCAGTAGAAGAAACACTCAAAGGCAAAGAAGAAGCCTTGGCCAAAGCCGAATTATTATTGGAGCAATATCAAAAAGACAGCTTGGCTTTGGCCGGTGATAATTTGATTTTGTCTGAAGAGTTGGTAGCCCGCAAGAAAGAAATCAGCAAGTTGGTGGCCGATTTAAGAAGCAACAAAGCAAAAAGTCAGTCTAGCATTGATGAGTTGAATCGTCAGCTGGCCGACCTAACCGCTCGTTTGGCACAAGTTGAAGCCGAAAACAAAGAGTTAATCGCCAAAAACGAGGTATTGACCAACCAAAACGAGAATTTGAATAGTGAGAACAACAAGTTAACCGCTGAAAAAACCAAATTGAAGAGCTTGGCATCACGCTTACAAGCCAGCGCAGTGAAAATTGAGACCTTGAAGAAAAAGTGGTTGACGGGTAAAGAAACGGGGACTTTGAAAGCAAGCTCTGTAGAGGCGTTCCGTATCAGTTTCAGCATCAACGAAAACAACGTAGCAGAAGCGGGTGAAAAAACCTTGTATGTAAAAATCACCGGTCCAGAAGGCGTTACATTGGCCAATGGCGGTCAGGGTGGTACGTTTGACATCGACGGAAAATCATCGAAGTATACTTACAAGTTAACCAGTGTATTCGAGAATGAATTGAAGCCAGTGCAGCCCACTGTTTGGAAACCTGACACACAATTGAAACCTGGAAAGTACATTGTAGAGATTTATTCTGAAGGATACAAAATGGGTTCAACTGTTTTGGATTTGAAATAACAGTCAATCTAAACAACCCTACAAAAAGAAGAAGGGGGGCGCAAGGCGCCCCCCTTCTTCTTTTTATGCGAAGTACAAAACGCCGACTATTTAGCCCCGTCAATCACCAACACAGTGCCGCTTTTTTCAAGTCGCTGTCCGCCCTTAACCGCATCGGTATAATTGCCGTGGATGATGTAGACGTAAATGCCTTCAGGTACCAAATCGCCCATGTAGTAACCATCCCAAGGGACATCAATGGGCTGATTACGCACCAAACACTCACCCCAGCGTGAATAAATACTAAAATACGCATTGGCATTACAATTAAACACTGGCTTCCATACATCGTTCTTCCCCCTACTCGCCCTGGGCGTAAATGCATTAGGCACATAAAAATGGCAGTTACATTCGCCAAATACAATGTTCACAGTATCAGTGATACTACCGCATCGATTCCAAGTTTTAAGAATTTTGGTAGCATTTGTAGTCACCCATAAAGACGGCCCTTTGTAACCATCTTCCCATAGATATTGATATTGTCCTTTCCCCAGTTGTGTGCCATCCAACAATACATATTTTCCGCTACATGGATTCAAATCGCTCGGCAACACCGCTTTGGGGGCAGAATCTTGTGTAATCACAAAAGTGTCGCGCCATACCCCACATCTATTTTTAATTTCGAACCAATATTTTCCGGGCGATGTAAATAATCGACTCCATAGCACATCACCATTTTCCCAGGTGATGGTGGTTTCTGCCAAGAACTTCATATCAACCCTTCTCAGCCATTGTTTATCGCAATACAGCGTATCTACTAGTTTGTTGTAAATGGGGGCATCTATGCCCGTAACAACAACCGTATCGAACCTGCTTCCACACTCATTATAGGTCTTCACCCAATACATCCCCGGCTTGAAGAATGCGTGTTTGGCTGCCGTATCCCCGTTACTCCATAAATATTTGTAATCTGCATTGCGCACATCGGTGGTCAAGATATCACTTCCGCCATTGCATATCGTCAGTGCAGCTGGCAAAACCTTCCTACTATCGAATGTGCAGTTTTGATTGCAGTTGATCGACAAGCCCAATGG
>JAHEMG010000155.1 GCA_024643755.1 Flavobacteriales bacterium
AAATCGCCGGTGGCACATCGCGTTTTTCCTTGAGGTTGATGACTTCTCCCGGACGTACTTCCAAGCCGGGCTCAAGGCGATTCAACTTGTACAAATGCTTCACTTTAACCCCATATTTCTGTGAGATTTCGCGCATTGTTTCGCCATTTTTTACGGTGTGATTGTTCTCAAACGATCTACGACGCTTGGGCTTGAGGTAAATGATTTCGCCCGGACTCAACATATCGCCTTTGGAAATGTCGTTGTATTTGTAAATCTGCCAGGTCGACATGTTATACCGCGCGGCGACTTGCTCCGGTGTTTCACCGGGTTTTGCCATGATGGCCTGAATGCCGTTCACCTCAACAGGCGCAGTGTTGGTTGCAACTCCCGGCGAATAGAAATCCTCGCCAAAAACCACCATCGAATCGTACTGACTTAGGCGATACTTTTCAATCACACCAATGAGGATATTGCCATAATTGGGATTTGTTGCATAGCCAGCTTCACGTAAACCATTGGCCCAACCCTTGTAATCGGTTGCGCTGAGTTCAAACAGCAAAAAATAGCGTTTTCCGCCCTTCAAGAACAAAGAGTGATCGCGATAACTGTCAAAGGCGGTTTCATAGCCCCGAAAACACTCATCTTTGGCATCGTCATCGGCCAAACAAAACTTGCCCGTCCAGTTGCTTCTACATTTTATCCCAAAATGGTTGTTGCAATTTTTTGCCAATTTGCTGTTACCGCTAGCACTTTCAAGTACGCCTTGTCCCAGTGTGATACTCGCCGGAACACCATGCGCCCGCATCTCTTGCATCGCCACGAATTTGAAGGAATCGATATACTGTCTAGTACTCATCAATTGTGCGGACAGACTACCCACACAGCACAAGCAACAGACTGAAAACAATGTGCGCAATGAAAAATGTCGTTGAGAAAAAATCGCCATTGCTGCAAACCTAGGTTCTGCATCATAAATACGCCAACCATTTTATCCAATGAATGTGCACTACCATGCGATAATTCAGCAATAAATCCCGATTTTTGTACATATCATGATGAAACGCATCCTGTTCACCCTTCTGGCCCTCATCAGTTTCAGTCCTGCTTGGTCACAATTTGGATTCCCGAAACCCGTATTCAAGGCGAGTTATTCAAAAACCCAAGCCAACGCTGGCGATGTGATTGACATCATCATTCGTTTCGATGTAGCCAAAGGTTTTCACGTTTACAGCGAAAAAAGCGACTGTGGCGATGACAACGGCCCAATCCGTGCAAGTATCGATTTCACGCCCAACCCCAGCTATCAATTGGTGGGAAAATTCTATGGCGTGGGCGATCACATGGTCAAAGAAACCGATGTTTTCAATTGTACCACCGGCGAATTTACCGGCAAAGGAGAATTCCATCAAAAAATCAAAGTATTGAAGAGCATACCTGCTTCAGGCATACAAATGTTGTTTAACGGACAAATTTGCAATGAAGGTGGGTGCGACAATATCCGCGATGTAAAAATCGTGGCCCCTGCATTGACTGTTGCTGGCACGGCGGCTGCCGATGTTGTTACCCCAGAAGCCACTGCACCGGTAGCAACCACTGAGGACACAGCCAAAGCTGAAACCACCGAGGCGCCAATTGCTGTGAGCAACGAAGCACCTGCTTACAAACAAGCAAAAGCGTTGCCCATAAAGACGTTTAACGGACAAGCCAACGAAGAGCAAAGCAGCGGATTCTTGGGCTTGTTCATTTTGGCATTTTTGAGTGGTTTTACCGCCCTACTCACCCCTTGTGTCTTCCCAATGATTCCGATGACGGTTTCGTTTTTTATCAAAAACAACAACCGTAAAATCGCCCTGAGAGATGCCGCCATTTTTTCTATCAGCTTGATTGGATTCTATACCATTATCGGCACAATTGTGGCCATCACCTTTGGATCCAATGCCGCCAATTTTGTAAGCACACACTGGATTCCCAACCTATTCTTTACCGTTATCTTCATCGTTTTTGCCGCAAGTTTCTTCGGTGCATTTGAAATCACGCTGCCATCATGGATCGTGAACAAGGTGGATCAACAAGCCGACAAAGGAGGTATTACAGGGGCTATTTTCATGGCCGTGACCATCGCCTTGGTTTCGTTCTCTTGTACTGGACCAATCGTAGGAACGGTATTGGTGGAAGCCGTACACGGCGATACGCTGCGTCCCGTGGTTGGCATGTTCGGATTTTCATTGGCCTTCGCCTTGCCCTTTGGCCTGCTGGCATTGTTCCCTTCTTGGTTAAACAACCTTCCCAAAAGTGGCGGATGGCTCAACAGTGTTAAAGTGGTTTTGGGATTCGTTGAATTGGCTTTTGCCTTGAAATTCTTGAGCATCCCGGATCAAACCTACCATTGGGGCATCTTGGATCGCGAGATTTATTTGAGCATCTGGATAATCATCTTCACCCTTTTGGGCTTATACCTATTGGGTAAAATCAAATTCTCCCATGACAGCGACTTGCCCTATTTGAGTGTGCCTCGCCTGGGCTTGGTCATCGCTACATTCACCTTTGTGGCTTACATGATTCCCGGACTTTGGGGTGCGCCTTTGAAAGGTTTGGCCGGCTATTTACCGCCGTTGAGTACCCAAGATTACAACAGCAACCTAAAAGGCGATATTCATGGCGATGGCAACATAACCACCGCCCCATCCTATGCAAACCAATTGCATATCCCCCATGGATTGGCTGGCTACTATGACTACGACGAAGCACTCGCTGCCGCCAGAGAATTGAAAAAGCCCTTGTTCATCGACTTCACCGGACATGGCTGTGTCAATTGTCGCAAAATGGAAGAAAAAGTTTGGTCAGACCAAGCGGTTCTGGACATTCTCAGCAAAGACTATGTGATTGTATCGCTGTATGTTGACGATAAAAAAATCAACCTACCCGAATCGCAATGGTTCAGCACACCCGCTGGCAAAAAAATCACCAAGCTGGGCGATAAAAATG
>JAHEMG010000159.1 GCA_024643755.1 Flavobacteriales bacterium
CTTGCTAACTTATCGATTGGCGAAGAAGTGGCAATTGGAATTTCTTGGTAATTTGGCCAGCAACGCCTATCAACTCAACCCCACCAGCAGAACCAGTACTTTTGGAACTATTCAAAACGCGTTTAGCTTGAATGTAGGTATGGCCGGACAAGAAGCATTGAATTATGTCTATGGCATGGGGAACTTGACCTTGAAATTTAAGCCCACCGTGCGCAATGAGTTTCAATGGATGTTCAACCATACTGCCATCGCGGAAGAAGAAATATTCGATGTTGAAGGGGCGTACTATTTGAGCCAGCTCGACAGAGACCTCACTTCAAAAACCTACGGAAAGCCGCTCAAAACGTTGGGATATGGATATTATCTCGACCATGGCAGAAACCGAATGACCTCGGGGGTGAGTCAAATCGCCCATTTGGGCAGACTCGGAAGGTCTACAGATGCCTTCTCTTGGCATTACAGTGTTCGCGCCAACAAAGAGGTGGTCAAGGATAAAATCGCTGAGTGGTATTATAACGACAGTGCAGAATACAACTTGGATCCTTGGGGGGCATTGGGCGATACCATCCTTTTCGACAATTACATCAAAGCCAGGAATCAGATCAGCACATTGCGATTGAAGGGTCATTTGGGCGCGCAGTGGCGATTGAGTAAACGCGAACAAATTTGGCTGAACTTGGGTGTCCGTGGACAATATTGGACCTTGAATCAAGAAATGATTGTGATGCCACGCTTGAGCTTGAGTTGGGAACCGAACAAAAACTACAATGAAAGACAGCGCATTGATAGCTTGAAGCGTCCTGACATTTTATTCAAATTTGCGGCGGGTGCATATCATCAACCCGGATTTTACAGAGAGTTGCGCGGTTTCGATGGACAACTCAATCGATCTTTGTTATCGCAAAAAAGCCAACACATTGTGGGTGGATTTGAGCGGTACATATACGCTGGCACAAGAAAGTTCAAATACACTTCGGAGGCCTATTTCAAGTCGTACCAGGACCTAGTACCTTATCTATTCGACAATATCCGCATTCGTTATTATGCACAAAACTCAGCCCAAGGATATGCCTGGGGAGTAGATCAACGATTGTATGGGGAATTTACGGATGGCTTAGAAAGTTGGTTTACATTGGGCATCATGCAAACCAAAGAGCGCATCACGTATTTTGACCCTAGTACTCAGGAGAGCATTACCACGGATTATTTGCGAAGACCCACAGACCGAAGGGTCAATTTGGGTGTGGTGTTTCAGGATCAAATGCCCAACAATCCCAGCTTACGGGTAAACTTGAGTTTGAACATTGGTACTGCAATTCCATATTACTTGGATGGCAGTGCACGATACACCACAACACCCAATGTGATACCTCCTTATCGCAGGGTTGACATTGGATTCAGCAAGATTTTCGATCCCAAAAAGAATGCCTGGTTAGGCCGATTCGGTTTAAAGAATGCGTGGTTGAGCGCAGACATCTTCAATTTATTGGCCATCAACAATGTGATTGGTTACAGTTGGGTAAAAGACCTTCAAAACAACCGATACGGTGTTCCTGACTACCTCACAGGCAGGCGGTTAAACGTACGTTTCTACGGCAGTTTCTAGTACTTTAAAGTCCGCCGCCGGGGGCGATACCACCCGGAGTAATACCACCTGATGTTCCGGTACCAGTTGGAGAAGAAGACGTATTCGCAGCTTTGTCTTCCTCACACTTAGCCAATCGAGCCTTCAAATCAGTGATTTGGGTTTGTGCCGTACGCAATTGACCTTGCAAAGTGGTTATATCTGCATTTTTGCCTTTCAATTGATCTTGTAAAGATTTGATGAGAGCGTCCTTTTCCGCCAATGATTCTTGGCAAACTTCCAAGCTCTTTTTGCCTGCAGCTACTTCCCCATTCAACTCGGTAATGGTAATTTTCAACTTCGCGATTTCGGCTTTTAATGCATCCAATACAGAGGCATCACTGCTACCCGCTGCCAATTTATCTTCACAGGCCTTGAGTTGGTCTTTGTACGACTTAGCCGATTTCAAACAATCTTGGTATTCAGCCATGAGCGCGTCATATGCATTTTTGGCAATGCCCAAATCCAACAATGCTTGATTCAAAGAATCACGGGTTTTACTGCAATCACTGCCCGTATTGGTGCTTGCGGATTTTAATTTCTCCTCTAACTCAGCGATTTTCTTTTTGGCCGCATCCAACTCAGCCAGCAATGTTGCTTTTGTTTTGTCGCACTCAGCGTTTTTGACTTGCTCCGCAGCCAATTGGGCCTTTAACGACTCTACCGATTTATTACAGTTAGCCAAATCAGCCGTCAATTGGGTGGTTTTCAATTTCTCCGCAGCCAACAACTTCTCCAATTCCGCGATTTTGTTTTTGTACGGCGTACAATCTTCAGCCAATGTTACGGCTTTCAACTGATCTTCGAGGCGTTTTTTATCTGCTTGTAAAATGGCGATTTGACTCTTGCTGTTGGCCAAATCAGTTTCGCAAGTTTTGCCTTTGGCGATGGCCTCTGCGAGTTTGACGTTGCAATCGCCTGCCGCTTTTTTAGACTCCGCCAATTCCGCCGTAAGCTTTTGATTTTTTGCCAACTCCAAGGTTAATACACTATCGCAATATTTAAGTTGCTTGTCGTTTGGAACCACTGCCACAGCACGCAATCGGTTGTTTTCTGCACGCAATCGTTCATTTTCTGCCTTCAACAATTCCAATTCAGTTTTGCACTTATCGCTTCCTGCTTTAAACTTTACCAATTCGGCCTCGCAGCTCTTTGTTTTATTGCTGGCAGCTGCCTCTTTGGCTTCTAAAACCGCTAATTTGTTTTTCAAGTCATTTTCACGTTTCTGACAATCATTCAACGCAACCTGAATGGCAGGGTTGTTTGTAGTGGTGGGAACGTTTTTGGTAACAACAACCGTATCGCGCTTTACCACGGTTTTAATTTCAGTTTTTACGA
>JAHEMG010000162.1 GCA_024643755.1 Flavobacteriales bacterium
AAAATCCACGAACTTGAAATGATGCATTTCCCTCGAGTGGTGGAAGAAGTGTTGAAAGACATCGCACAGAAAGCGTAAAATGTCGGTGCTACCTGCGTTACTTTGTAGGAGACAAACGCGATCGCACAATGAACTCAAATCACATAGAAACCTTGGTTTTGCATGCAGGCATTGAGCCTGATCCTACCACAGGGGCCATCATGACGCCCATTTTCCAAACAAGTACCTACGTTCAAGCAGCGCCTGGTGATCATAAAGGATACGAATATGCACGTACTCAAAACCCAACCCGCGATGTTTTACAGAAGAATCTAGCGGCTTTGGAAGGTACCAAATACGGCTTATGCTTCAGTACGGGCATGGGTGCGGTGGATGCATGTGCGAAGTTGCTTTCTCCTGGTGATGAAGTCGTGAGCACGAATGACTTATACGGTGGAACCTACCGTTTGTTTACCAAAATATTCGCCCAATATGGAATCAAATTCCACTTTGTGGACATGAGCGATGAACAAGCGGTGCGTTCGGTAATGTCGGATAGAGTGAAAATGGTCTGGGTAGAAACACCAACTAACCCATTGTTGCGCATCATTGACATTGAATTAATGATTCAAATTGGTCATGAGTTTGGTAGCATCGTAGTGGTAGACAACACATTTGCATCGCCCTATTTACAGAATCCCGCGAAAATGGGTGCCGATATTGTGATGCATTCAGCCACCAAATACATCAACGGTCATAGCGATGTGGTTATGGGCGTTTTGTGTACTTCTAGCGATGAATTGCGTGACCGTTTGGCATTCATTCAGAACTCTTGCGGTGCTACCCCCGGTCCGATGGATTGTTTCCTGACCCTACGCGGCATCAAGACCTTGCACATTCGTATGCAGCGTCATTGCGAAAACGGCGCCAAAGTGGCCCATTGGTTAAAGGCCCATCCAAAGGTGGGTGAAGTTTATTGGCCTGGATTCGAAAGTCACCCCAATCACGCGGTGGCGAAAAAGCAAATGAAGGATTTTGGCGGCATGATTTCTTTTACCTTGAAGGACGATGCCATAGAGAGAGCATTGACTTTCTTGAAATCAACAGCATTGTTCGCTTTGGCTGAAAGCTTGGGTGGTGTTGAGAGTTTGGTTGGACATCCCGCGACGATGACACATGCGAGTATTCCAAAAGCAGAGCGTGAAGCAAATGGCCTAAAAGACAGCTTGATACGTTTGAGCGTGGGCATTGAACACGTAGACGATTTGATTGCCGATTTAGAAGGAGCGTTGGCCAAAGTGTGATTTTTTCGGGGCGATGACTGACTCGGAAATCAAGGAACTGCTCGATTTTTGGGCCAAAGAGGTGGAAGAAAATGCCTTTATTGGTCACGATCCTGTGCAAATACCGCATCGATATGTGCGACTTCAAGACATTGAAGTATCAGGCTTTTTTGCTGCGATTATGGCTTGGGGACAGCGTAAAACCATCATCAATAGTAGCAGCAAGCTGATGATGTTGATGGACGATGCGCCTTACGATTTCATTATGCAACACGAAGACAGTGATTTAAGTCGTTTAGCCTCTTTTGTTCACCGAACATTAAATGGCGAGGATGTCATTGCATTGATACGATTTTTTCGACAGTGGTATTCACAGGCGCCGAGTTTGGAAGATTTGTTTTTTAATAAAGATGTTCTTGAGGCGCCGATACCGGAGCAGGTTTACAGGGCATTGATGGCGTTTCAGCATGCATGGCAGCAATTTCCACATGAGAAACGCACGGATAAGCACCTTGCCTCTCCTGCCAAGGGAAGCGCATGTAAACGACTCAACATGTATTTCCGATGGATGGTCAGACCCAAGTCTCCCGTTGATTTTGGCCTGTGGAAAAACGTATCCCCTGCCGTGCTCATGTGTCCGCTAGATGTTCACGTTCAACGCGTTGCCGAAGCATTGGGATT
Organism: Flavobacteriales bacterium; assembly: GCA_024643755.1. GTDB lineage: Bacteria > Bacteroidota > Bacteroidia > NS11-12g > UBA955 > UBA955. Next base: position 1,944 of record JAHEMG010000162.1, read on the forward strand.
ATTACAACGAAGCAAGTCAGATTGGCAGAGTTGCTGCGAACTGACCGACAAATTGCGCGCATTTCGGCCTAACGACCCTGTTTATTACGACTATGCCTTGTTTGGCATAGGGGTTGCGAAAAACAAAGAAATTATCACTTAAGCGAACAGAAAAAACTTAAATTTGAAATAATAATAAACAGTACAATGGCAGAAAAATTTACAAGCAGCAACTTCAACGAAGTGGTGTTGCAATCAGACAAACCCGTATTGGTAGATTTCTGGGCAGAATGGTGTGGTCCTTGCCGCATGATTGGTCCAATGGTGGATGAATTATCCAACGAATATGCAGGCAAAGCCGTAATCGGGAAATTGAACGTGGATGAAAATCCAGATATCTCCATGAATTACGGTGTTCGCAGCATTCCTACTTTGTTGATTTTCAAAAACGGTCAATTGGTAGACAAGATTGTTGGCGCGGTTCCCAAGCAGAACATCGCTTCAAAAATCGATGCACAATTGTAATCTTTAACTTTTTTAAGAAAAAGGCCGGCTCGCCGGCCTTTTTTGTGCAAAACAACCGACCATGTTACTAGAAGAAATTCAATCGTTCACCCATTTTGATCTGCTGGCTCAAAAAGCCAAGGAAGGATTTATTGCGGGATTGCACAAGAGTCCATTCCGTGGCTTCTCAGTTGAATTTGCCGAACACCGTCCCTATAACCCCGGGGAAAGTGTAAAGAACATAGATTGGAAACTGCTTGCACGGACCGATAAAAAATACATCAAGCAGTTTGACGAGGAGACCAACCTAAAGGCGCATCTGTGGGTGGATATATCAGGAAGTATGCGTTACCCACAGGATTCCATCTTAAAATTGAAAATGGGTATTTTGGGCGCGGGCGTAATCGCTCATTTACTGCAACAGCAAAAGGATGGTTTTTCATTGGGATTGTTTGATGAGCAAGGTTTCCTATACCGAAGCAGTATTAAAAGCACCAGGGGTCATTTGCAACAGCAAATAGG
>JAHEMG010000163.1 GCA_024643755.1 Flavobacteriales bacterium
ATCCGCAGAGTAACTGTCGTTCAGCACATAATTCCCAAACCTGCCCGCCATAAACTGCAACCGGTTTTCCAACCTCGGCAACGACCGAAACTTCGCCAAATGCGCCTCATCCCATCGCTCCAACGCCACCAATGCGCACAAGCACGACATCGCATTGCTCACCGATGCCTGGTCCATAAAAGGGATTTCAAAGCGATGCTCGGTCCCCCGATGTACAAACGCAATCGATTGCATACCAGTCACTCCCGAAGCCTCCACCTTCACCAATCGAAAATTCGCACCCTCCTGCCAACCCCACGATATCATCTTCATCATCGGCTGCTGAGCACGCAATGCACCCAACGCCGACCGCAACAATGCCTGATCATACGGATACACCACCACATCCGCCCCCACTGCCAAACTCACTTTCTCCGCCGCCTTCTCCGCCATCGACCCAAAACCCTGCGCATGCGCCTCGCCCAAATGCGTCAACACCACCATGTTCGGCCGCAACATCTGCTGCAACTTCGCCATATCGCCACGGGCCGATACCCCCGCCTCCAACAACCCCACATCTGTTCCCGGCGATACATTCAACAAACTCAACGCCACACCCAACCCGCTGTTATAACTTCTCGGACTCTTGCCCAGCGAAAAATCGCCCTGCAACAACTCCCACAACCACTCTTTTACTATCGTTTTGCCATTGCTACCCGTAATCCCCATCACCACGCCCGTTAATTGCTTTCGATGCCATGCCGCCAACAACTGCAAAGCCGCCAACACATCGCCCACCACCAAAAACACCGCACCCGGCATCAACCCCAACCAGCCATCTTCCACCCGCGATACCAAAAAATACCTTACGCCCGCGCCATAAGCCTGCATCACAAATTCGTGCCCATCGCGCCGACCAGCCAATGCCAAAAACATCGCCGATGCCCGATCCAACCCCCACAATTTCCGCGCATCAAAAACCATCGAAGTGATTTCTGTGGAACCCAAATCCACCGCTGAATCCGAACCCGCAGCTGAATCCGAATCCGCACCCGAAACCGCCGCAGAAACACCCCCGCCCAGCACCTCAGCGCCCACAACCCCAACGATATCCGATACCCGCAACCTCACCCTCAAGAATTTCTCAAATTGATCTCCGCACTGTCGCCAATGTTCAAACTCGACGCCGCACCCACCAACACCGAATCACTCCCCACCAACGAATCCTCCAAAATGGCATTCGTTAACTCCGCCCCCTGACCTATGATGCTGTTCTTCACCACACTCCGCGATATCACCGCCCCCTCGCCAATGCTCACATCCGGACCAATGATGCTGTGCTCCACCTTCGCCGTAGCCGCAATGTGCACCGGCTGTATAATGATATTCCCCCGCTCAAAATTCACAAACTGATGCTGGTCTACCTGCCTCAACAAATTTCGATTGGTCTGCAAAATGATGTCCTTCTTCCCACAATCAAACCACGTATCCACCGCAAACGTCCGAAACGCCACACCCCGCGCTATCATGCACTGCAACGCATCCGTTAAATGGAACTCGTTCTGCGTGCGAATCTCATTCTGAATGTTGTAATCCAAACAATCAAACAAACTCTCCGTATCCTCAATCACATACAACCCCACCAACGCCAAGTTCGATTTCGGAATCAACGGCTTTTCACTCAACCTCGATATCAAACCCGACTCGTCCAACTCCGCCACCCCAAACAACCTCGGATCCTCCACCTTCTTCACACCCAAAGCATTCCCGCCCTGCGCCAAAACACTCTTAAAATCGGCCTCAAAAATGGTATCGCCCAACACAATCATCATCCGCTCCCCACTGGCAAACTCCTCGCGCGCCAACCAAACCGCATGGCCTATGCCCCTACCCAAAGTCTGAATCACAAACGTGCTTTTATACCCCCCGTAATTCTCCGTAATGTACTGTTCGATGCGATCCCCCAAATACCCAATCACAAACACAAAATCCGTAACCCCAGCCTCCACCAATCGGTCCATAATGTGTCCCAAAATGGGCTTCCCCGCCAACGGAATCAATGATTTGGGCTGTGTACGCGTGTGGGGCTTGAGGCGACTGCCTATACCCGCCAATGGGATGATCGCTTTCATTCAAAAACAAAGGTATAAGGATTGCCCCAATTTCCAACTACAACCGCTCCCAACGCAACGCCCAGCACATCGCATCGCCCTCCAACACCGGATATCCCCAAGATCTTTTCAGCCCCAAAGCACACAAAACCCCCATCGACCCCACCACCAACGGCACAAAAGGCTTCGCAAAAGATTCCACCTTTTCGTTCACAAACACATCGCTCAACTTCTTCACGCCACCCCCAAACACCTCCATTTTATCGCCATTCACCCAGCCCCTCACCACCCAAGACTTCGTTTCTATCCCCAAACCAAAATAATACACATCCTGCGCCCCATCCCACATCCGATCACCCAGCCCAGTTCCCTGTAACGCCACTTTTTTTGTTTCGATGCGATACCCGCCCCAATGCATCACCCCACCATCCAACCACACCAACGGCTGCGCCGGAGCAGATTCCAAAATCTTCCCACGTACCATCCATCCGGCCCTACCCACCCACAACGTGCGATCCACCCCCTCGTACCTGGCACCCGCCCGATGATTCTCCCTGGCCTGTTTCAATTGACTCAACGAAAATCCCATTCCCATCAATCGATCACGCCAATATTCCTCCGCAGCCACCCCCAAATACACATACGGCAACCACAATCCACCATCGCGCTCCTCACAATACTCGCCCCACAACCCCGCCTGCTGCGCCTGCCACCCCAGCAAAGTCTGCTGCTTTCTCACACTCAACCCATAAAACTCCTGGGCAAACGCATCCAGCCCCGGCAATAAAAAATGCCTCACCTTGTTCCGCAGATACCCCGTGCCCGCATTGCTTTTATCTTCCCGCCACGACCATCC
>JAHEMG010000165.1 GCA_024643755.1 Flavobacteriales bacterium
AGTAGTTCCGCGGCTTTGTCCAAATCGATACCGATCTGCGCACCCATGGCTTATCGGCGTTTGAGGCTGTACTTCTCGATTTTGTTGTACAAATGGCTGCGTTGAATATCGATTTCTTGGGCGGTTTTGGCCACATTCCATCCGTTTTGTACCAATTTTCGCTCAATGAACACCTTTTCAGCCCAGTCACGGAAATCTTGTAAGGTTTTGTAATCGTCCACCACGCCAAAGGGATCGGCGCCGCGCTGTGCGGGGTTGGAGAACATGTAAACATCTTCACCGGTGATTTTATCGCCACAAAGGATGACCAAACGTTCCACTACGTTGCGCAGTTCGCGGATGTTTCCCGTCCAGTTGACATCCTGCAGGGCTTGATAGCCATCTGGGGTGAAAGATTTTACGGGGATGCTGTTATCGTTGCAAATATCTACCAAGAAGTTGTTGGCAATCAATGGGATATCCTCTGTGCGTTCATTGAGGGTAGGCACGTGGATGAGGATCACACTGAGGCGGTGATACAAATCCATGCGGAAATTGCCCTTTTCGATTTCTTCCAGCAGGTTTTTGTTGGTGGCGGCTACGATGCGCACATCCACTTTGATTTCTTTGTCGCCCCCAACGCGGGTGATTTTACCTTCTTGAATGGCGCGAAGCACTTTGGCTTGTGCGGCCATGCTCATATCGCCGATTTCGTCGAGGAACAAGGTGCCGCCATGGGCTTGTTCAAATTTACCGATGCGCTGTTTGATGGCCGATGTGAAACTGCCTTTCTCATGTCCGAAAAGCTCACTTTCAATGAGTTCTGTTGGAATGGATGCGCAGTTGACTTCTACCAAGGGGTAGCTAGCGCGCTGACTTTTTTCGTGGAGCCAGCGGGCGACAAGTTCTTTACCCGTACCGTTTTCCCCGGTGATGAGCACGCGGGCTTCGGTGGGGGCCACCTTCTCGATGGTTTCTTTGATCTTGCCGATGGCTGGGGTTTCGCCGATGATATCGAAGGTTTTTGCCACCTTGCGTTTCAACACTTTGGTTTCACTCACCAAGTTGTTCCGGTCGATCGCATTTCGAATAGCAATCAACAAACGGTTCAAATCGGGTGGTTTTGTAATGAAATCGTAGGCGCCTTTTTTTGTCGCATCGATCGCCATTTCAACGTTTCCGTGACCGGAGATCATGATGAATGGCAAATCAGGACGCAGTGCTTGTGCTCTGTCTAACAACTCCATGCCGTCAATGCCCGGCATCTTCACGTCGCACAACACCACATCATAATCATTCTTCTGAATGAGCTGAAGTCCTTTGTTGCCGTCGTCGGCCGTAGTTACTGAGTAATTCTCATATTCAAGGATTTCCTTGAGGGTTTCGCGGATCGGCGCTTCATCGTCGATGACCAATATTTCAGCCATGTTTAGTGTATATATTAGAATACAATGATACGACTACCGTAGGACACTCACTGTCTAACTTTTCCACCACTTATTCCCCGATTATTTTTGGATTAATTTCAGGGCGATTTGAGGTGGCTGATTTATTGGTCAGTAGGAGTGTGGGCGTTGGGTTCTTTGCCTGAGTATTTTGGATTGTAAATAATTGTAAATGTATTAGATAGTTGTGTGAATGGAAGAGGGACTAATTTGGGTAAATGGACATTAATTGGGGTGATATTGAGCGTTGGAGCGACGGTAATTGAAGGGGAAAGGTTGTCTGATGTGCATCACCTTTTTCAAAAATGTTTGGCAATGTGGCGATTTTAATTCATTTTTGTTTCTGAGAGATACTCCATTAAAAGTATGAACAGACAAATACTGGGAAGAATATTGGCCGTTGCTGGGTTGTTAGCCCCATACATGGTGCAGGCGCAACAAGATCCAATGTTCACGCATTTTACTTACAACAAATTGTTCTATAACCCAGCGTACGCGGGGGCTTCAGGACAGTATTGTTTGAATGCCATCACCCACCAACAGTGGTTAGGATTTGACGATCAGACTTCTTATTTAAGAACGCAGAACGGTGATCCTATCAACATGGATTTGGACAAGATGCGCACCAACATCGCACCACAAACGATGGGGTTGGGTTTTTCTGCTCCTGCAATCTATAAGGACAAGAATTATGGTGGTGCTTCATTCTCCTATGTGTCTGATAGAATTGGTTACGAAAGCACCTTGTATATGAAGGGTGGTTTGGCGTTCGCTTATCCGATGTTGGATGGTTCAAACATTCGATTGGGGGTTGATTTCGCCAATTTGACAAAATCTTTGGACGGACAAGGTTTGCGCGCACACGATCCCAACGATCCCATGATTCCTTCTGGAGAAGTAAGTGCGAGCAAAACAACCTTAGGTGTGGGTGCTTACTATACTACACCCAATATCATGGATGGTGCTTACATTGGTTTGTCGGCCACCAACATGACCCCTCAAACCTTTGTTTATGGTGCTGCGGGAACAATTACTGCAGAGAGCAAACGCCACTACTATTTGGTAGCGGGATACAAGCAAGAGAGTTTCTTGGGAAATCCGTCGTTGGTGTTGGAGCCAGCATTGTTGGTGAAAGCAGCTTCAAATGCGGGATTCATCAAACCACAGGTTGATATGCAAGGAATGGTTACCTGGAATGATTTGTTCGCAGGTGGTGCCAATTTGCGTGTATACGGTGCGGGTGTTGAATCATTCTCATTGATGTTTGGTTACTATCCCCCTTTGTTGGGTAATGCTGCCGGAGCTACTCAGCGCTTGCGTGTTGGATACTCTTACGACATTCCCATGAACAACTTGATCAGAAGTCAGACAGGAACCCACGAAATCCAAGTAAATTATTGTTTCACATTTACCTTACCTGAGCGTCCGGTGAAAGTATACCGTCATCCACGTTGGATGGAGCGTTCACCTGAGTTTGATTAATTGAAAAAAAACTTTATCCACACAAAATAAACATT
>JAHEMG010000093.1 GCA_024643755.1 Flavobacteriales bacterium
CGGTATTTAGCTTTAATAAGTTCCCAGGTGTAAGTCGCGAATTGGGACCTGAAATGAAGAGCACTGGAGAGAGCATCTTGTTCATCAAAGACTTAAAAGATTCCGCCTTCCGCGAATTGTACAAGCAGAAGAGTATGTATCTGAGCTATTAATGGCTTCGATTCAATACAAAAGAAAACCCCGGCTCAATGAGCCGGGGTTTTCTTTTTTTATAGTAGGAATTAATTATTCAGACTTGGGTGCTCCATCATCCTTGTTTCCCTGCGGTGCCTGATTTTCAGGTCGTGGTGTACGAGGTTGATTTCTGTTGCCGCGTTCTTGTCCTTCTGGACGCTGACCACGATTCTGTCCTTCTGGCCTTGGGCCACGGTTTTCTGGTCTAGCGCCTTCTGGACGTGGGCCACGCTCTTGTCCTTCCGGACGTGGACCACGATTCTGGCCTTCTGGACGTGGACCACGATTATCTGGCCTTGGGCCACGGTTTTCTGGTCTAGCGCCTTCTGGACGTGGACCACGGTTATCCGGTCTTGGACCTCGATTCTCTGGTCTACTGCCTTCTGGACGTGGACCACGCTCTTGTCCTTCGGGACGCGGACCGCGATTCTGCCCTTCTGGCCTTGGGCCACGGTTATCTGGCCTTGGACCACGATTCTCTGGTCTGCGATCGTTGCCTCCTTTTCGGCGGTCATTATTTCCTCTGCCACCATCACGTTTCTCTGGACCGCGTTTTTTCAGGGCAAACTCATCATCTTGCAAGAGTTCATTGTTACCAATGAAATCATTGTTTTGGTCTTGATTTGCGCCATTTACCTTGTCTAGAATTGCGCTGGCAGGAGCCAAATCTTGCAATGCGGGTGATTGCTTACCATTGCGATTCTCTTCCATGACTTCATTTACTGTAGCAACCGGCAAGGCCACCCAGGTTTGATTATCGTCATAAGAGAACCACATCAATTTCTTTAAAATATCGGTTTTGCGCGCGTAGGCAACGCCCATCACGGTATCCAACTTTACCACTTTGGCTTTGGGAAATGCATCAATCGCTTCAACGTACTGATCCAGTTCATAATTCAAGCAACATTTCAACCGGCCACATTGACCGGCCAATTTTTCCATGTTGATGCTCAAATTCTGCACCCGAGCAGCACCCGTATTTACTTGTTTGTAATCGGTAAGCCAAGTACTACAGCAAAGTTCTCTTCCGCAAACACCTGTTCCGCCTAAGCGAGAGGCTTCCTCACGGTAAGAAATATGACGCATTTCGATTTTCACTTTGAATTCATCTGCATAGCGTTTGATGAGTTCTCGGAAATCGACACGACTTTCTGCGGTATAGAAGAAGATGGCTTTTCTACCATCGCCCTGAATTTCGATATCTGAAATCTTCATTTGAAGATTCAGTGAGAACGCGATGGTTCTTGCTCGTTCTAGGGTTTGATCTTCTTTACTTTTTGCTTCGGTTCTGCGTTCAAGATCTTTTTCAGAGGCAACGCGCTGGATGCCGCGCATTTCTTCAGAATCTTCTCTTACACGATATTTTTTCAATTGCAATCGAACGATTTCACCTGTAGCTGAAACGGTGCCGATATCAAAGCCGATACTGCTTTCTACGCACACGTAATCGCCGGTGTATAATTCTAGGTTGTTGGTATTGCGATAAAACTCTTTCCGCGAACCTTTAAACCGAACTTCAACCACATTGAAGGGTTTTTGTCCGGAAGGAAGATCCATATCCCTAAACCAGTCGTATACGTTCAATGCATTGCAACCACTGGTACCACAAGTGCCATTGCTTTTACACCCACCGGGTGTGCCGCCAGACTTGGTTCCACAAGATGTACATGCCATTTTTCTTAAATTTAATAATGATGAATTACAAAGTTAATGGTTCCTCAGGTGCTTTCTTAACCCTGAGATTTACTTTTCCCAAACACCCACAATTTTTGTCCGAGGAAATTGACCATCATGCCAACTGCAGTGGCCGTTAGAACCGCGAATAATTTGTCGATTTTCACCGCAAACAACTGTTTACTTACAGTTAGCGTATTGTTCAATAGTTGCTCAGCGACCAATCTATTTGGCATCACGATATTTAACTGAAGTATCCAATCTGGAAGCACAGACAACAATATTTCATTCGTTGCCACATTTAACGAACCGCTAATCGCATACAAAATCAAGTAGTTGCGCAACACAGAAGGTTGTTTTTCGGTAAGGTCAGCACCTTTTTTTACGCCCCATGTCCAAAGCGAATTCAGTTTATAGTTGACACCTGTAGCAACAATAATTCCCAGGGCTTTGGCCAAATAACTCGGCAAGAAAATGTCTGTACCGTAATATACCGACATATCGACAAGGAAACTCAAACCACCAACTATCCCAAACTTGGTAAATGCGATATATGTTTTGGATGAAATCAAGGTTCTTGGATGAGGTTTGAGCAGTCAAAGGTAATATCACAACCCAACTTTACCGAATGATTTCGTTGATCGTGGCCAATTTCAACATCAAATAAAATGGGGAATCCCATATCGCCCACTGCCTCCATGATGATTTCTTTGGGTGACTTACCGAAAGGCACTGCATTGTCTTTCATGTCGATCATGCTCCCCACCAACAGTGCTTTAATGTCTTGAAACAGACCGGCATTTTTACAGGATCTGATCATACGATCGATATGGTACAAATATTCATCTAGATCTTCTATCAGCAGCACTTTATTCGTTGCAATCGGTTGTAAAGGGGTCCCCAACGACGCGTAAATCAAACTGAGATTTCCACCCACTAACTGTCCGGTAAATGATTTTAAATGAACTACTTGACTATGAATCAAAGACATTGATTGGCGAACACCTTTGAGTGTTTGGGTCAATGAATCGATGTTGTTTTGAACTGATTCATGGGTAAGTCCCCATTGGGTTGCAACCGGACCATGGATACTCGCCCAGTTATTTTTTTGCAACCACAAGTGGATGGTTGTCATATCGCTAAAACCAACGAACCATTTCAATGTTTGTGCAGCGAGCCAAACATCCAAATTTCCCTCCAAATGCGATAAGGCCTCTAGGGTTCTAACGGCTCCATACCCACCTCTTGCAGAAAAAATCGCTTTGGCTTTTGGATGAGACAAGGCCCAGTGCAAATCGCTTGCACGTTCTGCATCGTCTCCCGCAAATTGATCTTTGATACAAAATAAATTGGGCGATAATTCTAGTTTCCACTCGTTTAATTCTACCCACTGAATGAAGGGCTGAATATCGGATGGAACCACGCTGCGGGCAGGCGCTATTAAAAGTACCGTATCACCGGGTTGAAGATAGGCAGGTACTAGCATCAGGGTTTCTTCATAATCAGCACCGCTTGGGCTACGGTAGTGGTCATTTCAGCATTTCTACTATCCTGGAAGTACTCGAAGTAGGGATATTGTCCCGCGGCTACCGACTGATTTTGGGTATTCATGCGCTTTTGCATCCAGGCAGCAAAGGCTTTCCATTTGGGTAGGGTTTCTCCGGGTTCAGCATTTACGGTTGCTTTGATATAGGTGCCGGAATCCAAGGTTTCTAGCACAAAACCCTCTGACAATGCGGGCATTTTACCTTTTCCTGAGGGTTTCACGGGGATACCCACAAACACATCCATGGACCCTGGGGTTGGAAATTCTTTGTACAGAACGGTGAGGCCACCTTCCATTTTGTATTTGTCTTTAACGATACGATTTACAATGAGTTGGGCGTTTGTTTTAATGGCGTTTTTCACCGCTGAAATGGGCATTTGCTGCCAAAAACCCAATAATTGCGCTTCATTTCGATGCATTTCAATTACCACAATACCAGAATCTGAGCCCAATAGACCAGCATCCGCAGGCTTGATGGCATCTGCGTTTTGGGTTGAATCTGTCATTCCCGATTTTTCTTGTTGGCCATCTGCACCCTGCTGACAAGAATTAAAAAGGACCAGCACACACAACGAGAAACCCAAGAAACACTTTTTTGCAAAAATCATCCCTGCAAAATACACGATTTTTTGGGGATTTTGATGTAGGTTTGTATTGTGAAATTCGTTGCCGAGATTGAAATCTTACCCCTCAAAGGATTATTAGATCCTCAAGGAAAAGCTGTAGCCAACGGGCTGCCAAAAATAGGTATCACCACTGCTTCCAATGTACGCATTGGTAAATTCATCACCATGGATTTAGAAGCTGAATCAGCTGCTGAGGCTCAACAAATGGCAGAAACTGCGTGTAAAAAACTGTTGGCGAACCTCATCATGGAAGGATTCAACATCAGAATTTCTGCCCAGTAATCATGATTATTTACAACGTAACATGCAACCTTCATCCCCGCATGGCCGAAGAATGGTTGGCCTGGATGAAAGAGGAGCATATTCCCGAAGTGATGCAATCAGGTTGTTTTACCGAATGTAAAATACTGAAATTGCTTACCGAGGTTGAGGACAATGAGGGCGTTAATTATGCCATTCAATACACGGCTCCCAACCTTTCTAGCTATCACAAATACCGTGATGAGTTTGCACCTGCATTGCAAGCCAAAACCAAAGCGAAATATGGCGATGATGTGCTCGCCTATCGCAGCATCCTTGAAGTAATTATGTGATTTTATGAGCCAGATAAAGGCGTTATCGATTGAAGAGGCGCTCACCCATGCTGGCTCTTATGTTTGGATTGATGTTCGAAGCGAATCAGAATTCGCGCGTGCTCACATCCCGGGTGCAGTGAATTTGCCTTTGCTGAACGACGATGCCCGTGCGGCTGTTGGAACAACTTATAAGCATGAAGGTCGTGAAGCCGCGGTTCGGTTGGGCCTCCGGCTCATCGGTCCGCATTTTGAAACCTACTATCAATCTTTGCTCGCAATTGGCAAATCGAGCAACAAGAAAATTCTGCTCTATTGTTGGCGAGGGGGATTGAGAAGTCAAATTGCCTCTACTTTGGTTCAATGGAGCGGAAATCCTGTTTGTATGATACAGGGCGGTTATCGATCGTTTCGGAATTGGGTATTCTCTACACTGGAAACTCCGCGGAAGTATTTAATCATTTCGGGACATACCGGCACTGGTAAAACGGAAGTTCTACATCGGTTAAGGGGAAAAGGAGAGTGTGTTCTCGACCTTGAGGGCTTAGCAAATCACAAAGGAAGTGCACTTGGTGGCTTGGGTTTCCCGCCTCAGCCTAAAAATGAACATTTCGAAAACTTGATTGCAAATACCTTGCGAGAATTTGGGACCTATCAACCCATCTTCGTTGAGAACGAAAGTCGAATGATTGGACAATGTGCTGTTCCCATGGCATTGTGGATTGGCATGCAGTCGGCTCCTTCCATCGAATTGGTGGTGGATGTTGAAACCAGAATTCAGCGATTGTTGAAGGAATACGCGCATTTTCCATTGGAAAATTTGATTGAACAAACCCAGAAGTTAAGAAAGCGACTTGGTGGCCAACACGAACAAGCGGCGATTGACGCATTAAATCAGGGTGATTTCAAACGATGGGTTGAGATATTGTTGGTTTACTATGATAAATCGTACACCCACTTTTTAGAAAAACATCAAATCCAAAGTGTAAAATTAAGTTGGGATTGGAACCAAATAGACAGCGCATTGTTATCACTGATAAAAGTATCAAAACATGGAATTGAAAAATAAAATTGCAGTAGTAACCGGTGCTAATAAGGGTATCGGACATGAGTGTGTTCAACAGTTATTAGAAAAAGGTGCCACCGTAATCGGCATTTGTAGAAGCGGTTGTAGCCATAATCACCCCAATTACACCTGTTTGATGGCCGATGTTAGACAATGGGAGGGATTGTCTGCTGTGTTCAATCAAATCATAGAAAAGCATGGCAAGATCGACATCCTCATTAATAATGCGGGGTTGGGTTATTTCGGACATTGCGATGAGCTTCCGATTGAGCAATGGCATGAGATGTTTGATACCAATGTAACGGGATTGTTTTATGCAACCAAGTTGGCATTGCCATCAATGAAAAAACAGGGTGCTGGGCATATTGTGAACATTTCATCAATTGCCGGACTTGAAGGATATCAGCAAGTGAGTGCCTATTGTGCCACAAAATTTGCGGTTCGCGGATTTAGTGATGCCTTGTATAAAGAGGTTCGCGATTTTGGCGTTAAGGTTACCTGCGTCTATCCTGGGTCTGTAAAAACCGACTTTTTCAGACACAGCGAAAATATCACTGCGCACGACAACATGTTGATGCCTGAAGACGTTGCTGGACAGATTATTTATTGCTTGGAGTCTCCCCCAAATTTTCACAATGTAAATCTAGAAATTCGTCCGCTGAAACCCAGAGGATAAATGATTGTAAATAATGCGAATCGCCCAAATCAATGGATATACACCCCTTGGTTTGGGCATTTTGCTATAAGTAGGTAGCCATTTCTGCGGCCAACTTCTGTGCTTCAGCTGCCGCGGCTTCTTTGTAGTCCTCTCCTGAGGATGCATACAATATTCCACGAGATGAATTAACAAGCAGTCCCATGTCTTCATTGGCTGCAGCCGTTGTGATATCCTTTAGGCTACCACCCTGGGCGCCAACACCTGGAACCAACAAAAAGTGATTGGGGATGATGGCCCGGATTTCCTCCACAGATTTGGCCCTGGTTGCGCCTACCACAAACATCAAATTTTCTTCAGAGCCCCATTTACAAACGGTTTCAATCACGCGTTCGTAGAGCTTTTTACCCTCGTATTCTCCGAGTTGGAAATCCGCATGTCCGGCATTGCTTGTAAGCGCCAAACAAATCACCCATTTGTCTTTGAATTCCAAAAAAGGGCGCAAACTATCTTCTCCCATGTAAGGAGCAACTGTGATGGCATCGAAAGGCAACGTCTCGAAAAATGCTTTGGCATACATAGAACTGGTATTGCCAATATCACCCCGTTTTGCATCTGCGATTTTGAGTGTATTACTGGGCAGGTGGTGAAGCGTTTCTTCCATCCATTCCCATCCCGCTTTGCCGTATTGTTCGTAAAACGCCGTATTGATTTTATAGGCCACAGAATAATCTGAAGTGGCGTCTATGATGTTGCGATTAAAATCAACCAACCCTTGTCCATTTTTTGAAAACACAGAAGGCAGTTTTTCCATTTGGGTGTCCAAACCGGTGCAGAGGTAGGATTGTTTTGAACGAATTTGATGTATGAGGTCTTGTTTATTCACGACACTGCAAATTAAGCAAAACCCCACGGCATCTTGATGAAATTCATGTAGGTTTGTAATAGATGAAAAGAAAGAACCATTTCTTGGGTTGGTTATTGGGGATTTTCCTTGTGCTAACACAGGGTGCCACGGCACAATATGTCAAGATTGGCGAAGGTTCTTATGCGGGTACTCTTGGCGGGCCGATGGTTTCCAGTAGCACCCGCGACACTCAAACTTCTCGGTTCTCTTATATCATTCCGCGGTCGGCGTTGGGCAATATGGCACACCTCGACACATTAACTTCGATAGAGTTTTATCGGGTTTCTGGGGCGGCGCCCAATACGAGTACTTCGTGTAAAATATGGCTTGCAAATACTTCTCGTACTGATTTTGGTACGGGCAAATTGCATTTCCCAACGGAGGTAAACAATGCCCAATTGGTCTTCTCCGGCAGTCCTTCCAGTTATGTGGGAGGCGCAGAGAAGTTCTATAAAATTCCTTTCAATAATAAAAGCTACGTTTTTGACACCACTTTGGGCGATCATTTGGTTTTGCTCGTTGAATACCGTCAAACCAAAAAACAAAGTGCCAGTTTTCAGTGGTATTTTGAAGGACCTGCCACGGTAAGTGCTTACGCTGTCAATCAGGTAAAATATGGTATTGGCCTTAATCCGGTGGATAGTTTGCCAAGCAGCAGCAGTTATCACCCCACCATGATTTTCAATTACCCCAAATTCAATCAAGATTTGGCCATATTAAAAGTCTATACCTTAGGTAAAATTCCGTTGCCCTTGGGCAAACCGGACAGTGTCCAAGTTTTACTTAGAAACGTGGGTAAACAATCGCTAAACGGATTCCGTGTTTACACACAATCAGTTGGTTACAACAAGCAAAAGGACAGTTTTCAAATCAGTTTGTTACAAGGAGAAGAGGGTTTTTTTAATGTGCCATCGCTTAACCCGTTGAATGGTGGTTTAGATTCTATTTATGTGAATTGCTCTGATAAAAACAGCAGCAATAACAGCAGCGTTTCATACCGTTTGGGCAACCCCAATGTATACAGTTACCGCGATGTCACCATTTCTCCCGCACCAGGCGGTATTGGTTTCAATGGCGCAACGGGCGATTTTGTGGCTCGGTTTTTCTCCAATTCACCCAAATATATCAATCAGGTAACCGTTGCTTTTGGTTCGGGTGGTGAACCCTTCAAAGTGGGTATTTGGAGCTGTGATTCCTTGACGAAAAAACCGGGTACCCTGATCTATCAAAGTGATTCTCTGACCAGCAAAACGGGAAATTACATTCTCGACTTCAAAAAACCTGTGGCCATCAACGGTTCGTTTTTTGTGGGTGTACGACAGTTGGGCACCAACAACATTTCGTTTGGCTATCAAATGGAATCACCCGTTAGACCCAAAACCTTTTATTACGTAGAACCTTTGGGTTCAACCAATTGGGTGGATTTCGCCCCAGACGCACCCTATAAATTTTTAATAGAACCTCGCTTAGAGGCCGATATCGACATAGCCGCTATTTCCGTAGACCAACCCAGAGATAGTATCAATATTTACAACAAAGACACCATCGCTCCAGAAGGCATTGTTAGCAATATTGGTGTTCAAAATGCCATCGATAGCTTCGACATCCGTTGTGAAATCTGGTTTGGCGCAAATCGCCAGTATAGCCACACACTTCGCGATACTTTAAGCAGTAGACAAAAGCGCAAATACACGTTCCCTCGCACATACATTCCCTCTTCTTATGGTGAACACAAAGTGCTATTAATTGTGAAAAAACTGGGCGATCAGGTCTCCGATAACGATACCCAATCCCGATTGTTTTATGTGGGTGTGAAACGCGATGTGATGATCAATTCGGTGTATGAACCAGGCGAAGGCAGTGGGTACAACTACAAAACCGATACGATTATGCCCATGGCGAATGTGCAAAACATTGGATATGACAATTCTCCCACCTTTACTGTGAGATGTCGCATGTTTCAGGGCAGCAAAGTAGTCTACAATCAAATTCAATTTTTGAGCCTTCCCAAATTTCAATCGAAAATTCTGTTTTGGCCTACTTACAAATGCGGTGACACTGGAAAAATTAAAGTTGTATTCACCACTGAAATGAGCACCGATGCGTACAAGTTCAACGACACACAAACCCGAACCATTTTCATTCGAAAAATCGTTGACATTGGCATTGATTCTTTGCGATCGCCAAGTGAATCTACCTTTCACAAACCCGGTACTTCCTTACCTATCAAATATTTTGTCTACAACGACGGCTTGGTGGCGGCTTTTAATGTGCCATTTTATTGTGCGATTTATGGACCCAATGGCGCTCGATTGTATTATGACTCGATAAAGGCCTATTTACAGGGGCTTTATGGTTCGGATGTGACCATGCCGAAAAACTTCACACCAACGAAAATGGGTCAATACAAACTCGTGGTGAAAACGCGTTATGCCCTTGATTTATTCAATGAAAATGACTCAATGGTGAGGTTTTTCAACGTGGGAAAACCCTACGATTTTAAGGCTATTGAGATCAAAAAACCGAGTAAAAACGAAGTTTACAGTATAGGAAAACCCAGTATAGCTCCAAAATTTGTAATCCAAAATTTGGGTTATTTAAAAAACACTGGACCGGCTGTTTGCGAAGTGTTTTACAAAGGAAACCGCATTTATTACGACATCAAATCCATCACTTTGGACACAGGGAAAACAGATACCGTGGTTTTCTCTGCAACGCTGCGGCCCATGAATGTTGGTGATTTTACCATTCGCTGTTACGCCAATTTGAGTTCAGACATGGATCGTACAAACGATACCTTGAGTCAAACTTTCAGCGCTGTGGTCGGGAGAGATGCCTATCCCACCGCTATCAAGACACACAATGATAGTTTCAATTTCGACTTGGCAGATACCTTACAGTGGGTTGATGTTACAATAGAAAACCAAGGTGCTGACAGCATACGAAAGGTGTTGGTAAACGTCTCCATTTTTGAAAATGGTGCACGCACAGCCTTCTTATCTCAGGTTACTCAACTATCGGGTAAACAATCGGGTTTATTGCGCTTTAACCTCCAACACAAGTTTACAGCATTGGGAAGCGCAGCCTTGTTGGCGTACACGAGTTCTTTTGAAGATCAGAATATATTTAACGACTCATTATGGAAATCGCTAAACATTTCATTGTACCAAGACCTCAAACTGTTGAAAACAGCAGGGCCAGAAAAGTCGAGTAAATTGGTTAAAAACGACTCAGTTCGATATCCGTCTGTGTTTTATACCAATGCAGGAAACAATGATTCAACCAAGCCAAATAAACTCGTTTATCGCGTAAGTCAACCCGCTTCGGGCAAAATTATTTATGCTGATACCCTTGCCATTGGCGCCATTAAGGCGGGCGATTCTGCTTGGATAAAAAGCAAAAAACCACTTACTTTCCCTGAGGCCGGCCCATATTTAATGACTTGTTTCGCACAAAAGAGTAATGACGGTATTACGAACAACGACACCTTGAATTATATTCTTTTCGTGGAGGAGGCAACAGGCATTAATCGCCCATCATTGTCGTGGAATTTGTACCCAAGTCCCGCCGATGATTTCATCACCATCGAAATGCCATTACAAGATAAGCCGTATTCCATTGATATCTTGAATGCCAATGGTAGTCAAGTATTTTCAAATCAAGTAAATACATCAACGCTTAAAGTGAATACCCAGGGTTTTGCAGCTGGTTTCTATACAGTGAAATTGCGAAACGAAACCCAAACGATCACGCGTAGCATTATCATATGTCATCCATAGTAAAAATTAACCCACTGCGTTTTTCTGTCGTTGGTTTGATTTGGTTCTTTACATCGTGTGGAACCATTCAACCCGAGGTCCCTGCATCGGCCAATCAAGTGGTGGCTGTAAAGCCCATGCCAACGGTAAATTCAACCATCAACATTCCCATTCGGGTTGAACTCAAACCTTTCATTAAACTGGCTGATCAGTCATTTGACAAGGAATTCAAAGGTGCCGACAACCCCTGTTCAGGACTTCGTTACCAATACAAGCTTAAACGCGAGCCCATACAACTTACGGGTAAGGGAAAAACTGTGTTTTTGGGGCTGGATGTTGCCTATGGTTTTTCTGGTGAATACTGCGCTGCTTGCGTTTTCGACAATTGCATCAATCCCCCCATTCCTTTCAGCTGTGGTTGGGGCGATGAGAGTTTGCGCCGCGCCAAAATCAAACTAAAAAGCGATGTAGAATTAACGAGCAATTATCGCATCAAATCAACTACCAGCTTCACAGAGTTCACCCCCATTGACCCTTGTCGTGTAACCTTTGCACAAATTAATATCAATGATGTTTTAATGAGTCAAATTCGACCAGAATTGGGCAACTTGGCGAAGATGATTGATGCAGAAATTGGTAAGCAAGACTTAAAACCCTACATATTACCGGTTTGGAAAGCACTACAAGAAGATATAAAAATACCGGCGACGGGCTATTTGCGGTTTCAGCCCCAGAGTTTATCGGTAAGTGAAATTAACATGAACGGCTCTATCTTGAATTTCAATGTTGGATTAACTGCAACGCCTACCATCCAAAGCAGTCCGTGGAACAAGCCCACAACAGCATTGCCAGCGCTTACTCCATATAAGAAGGGAAGCGGATTTGAGGTATACACAGATTTAAAAATGAACTACGATAGTTTATCGCAGCAACTGTTTGAAATCATGAAGACTGAGCAGTTTGCGATGGGCAAAGAGAAAATCAATATCACTTCATTAAAACTGTTTCCTGCGGGCGAAAAGTTGGGGGTAGCGGTTGGTTTTACGGGTACAAAAAAGGGTACTTTCTATTTGTTGGGCAACCCAGATTTCGACAACACCAAGTCCTCTTTGGCTTTGAAAAACGTGGAATACGACATCGCAACGAAGAACGTATTAATCAAAACGGCCAAATGGATGATGGACGAAACCATTCGCAAAAAACTGGAAGAGCAGATGGTTTTTGATTTGTCTGATCTCATGAATTTGACGAAAAAGTCTATCGCTGAATCCTTGAATCAAACGCTGGATGGCGGCATCAAAATCAAGGGCCAATTAAAATCATTATCCATAAGCGGTTGGAGTTTACAACAGGATGCGTTGTGGGTTCGCGCCAAGACAATGGGTGATATTCAGGTAATAATGGACTAATTTGCTCCGCAGATTATCGCAAAAAATAGGGGGCCCTTGGGCCCCCTATTTCGTCAATGACTGTTTTAAATTATCCGATTTTCTCGATCAAATCTGCTACACGAGCGCTATAACCGGTTTCGTTATCGTACCAACCAACTACTTTCACCGTGTTGCCGATGACTTGCGTCAATTCTGCATCAAAAATACAAGAGTGGGTGTTTCCTACGATATCAATACTCACGATAGGATCTGTGTTGTATTCCAAAATTCCTTTCATTGGACCTTCAGCAGCGGCTTGCATAGCGGCATTTACTTGCTCAACTGTTGCAGGCGTTTTCAAGGTACAAGTGAAATCTGTAACTGAACCATCTGGAATGGGCACACGCATTGCGTTACCGTTTAACTTACCTTTCAAGTGGGGCAATACCAAACCAACGGCTTTAGCAGCACCAGTGCTTGTAGGAACGATGCTGTAAGCAGCAGCGCGGGCGCGACGCAAATCCTTGTGAGGCGCATCGGCCAAATTCTGGTCAGCAGTATATGCGTGAATGGTTGTCATAAAACCAAGCTCTACACCAAATGCGTCATCCAATACTTTGACCATTGGAGCCAAACAGTTGGTAGTGCAGCTTGCGTTCGACATGATAGACTCAGTACCATCGATTACTTCGCTGTTTACACCCAATACAACGGTTTTCACGTCGCCGGTTGCTGGAGCTGAAATCACCACCTTCTTAGCGCCTGCTTCCAAGTGCATAGCCGCTTTCGCAGCATCGGTGAAGATACCTGTAGATTCCAAAACTACATCAACACCCATGGCACCCCATGGCAAAGCTTTGGGATCGCGCTCAGCAAGTGCTTTGATTTTTTTTCCGTTGATGATCAAGTGTTCAGCATCAGAAGAAACTGTGCCTGGGAATTTCCCGTGAACTGAGTCGTATTTCAACAAATGCGCCAAGGTGGCATTGTCGGTTAGATCATTGATGGCAACAACCTCAACACCGGGTTTGTTGATCAAAAATTTGAAGGCGTGACGGCCGATACGACCAAATCCATTGATGGCTACTTTCATGATTATGTATCTATTGGTTTTGTTTTACAAATTTACGTGTTTTATTCGGAGTGCTTTGACAGAAAATCATCATAAGCCAATTTGATGCCTGCTTGCAAATGCGTTTGTGGCTGCCAACCGGTGGCGAACAACCTTGAGGAGTCCATCAATTTCTTTGGTGTTCCGTTGGGTTTGCTTGAATCGAATACTATCTCTCCGTTAAATCCTACAATTTCGGCAATGGTTTTGGCAAGATCTCCGATGGTGATATCGCTACCGTAACCCACGTTCACAAATTCTTTTTCATTGTAGTTGAGCATCAAATAAACCAAAGCATTGGCCAAATCGTCTGCGTACAAAAACTCGCGCATGGGAGATCCATCGCCCCAAACCGTCACTTGTGCAGCGTTACCCACTTTAGCTTCGTGAAATTTGCGAATCAAAGCTGGTAATACGTGACTGTTTTCTGGGTGATAGTTATCGTTAGGACCATACATATTTGTTGGCATCGCCGAAATAAAATTACAGCCATACTGATCCCTGTAAGCCTCACACATTTTAATACCCGTAATTTTTGCAATCGCGTAAGGTTCATTGGTTGGCTCCAAAAATCCGCTCAGCAAATATTCTTCTTTCAATGGCTGTGGCGCCAACTTGGGATAAATACAAGAACTACCCAAAAACAACAACTTTTTCACGTTGTGCACATAGGCTCCGTGAATCAAATTGTTTTGAATGCACAGGTTATCGTATAAAAATTCTGCCCTGTAGGTATTGTTGGCCAATATGCCACCCACTTTCGCAGCAGCCACAAAAACGTAATCGGGTTTTTCAGTTTGATAAAACGCATCAACCGCCGTTTGATTTCGCAAATCCAATTCGGCACTCGTGCGGGTTACAATGTTTTGATATCCCAACTTTTCCAACTCTCTCACGATGGCAGAACCCACCATTCCGCGATGGCCCGCCACATAAATCTTTGCTTTTTTGTCCATTATTCGAAATAGTTCTTCGTCTGGAAACCACCCTCTTTCAAAAAGGTTTCCTTTTGCATGACTTTGATATCGCTCTGCATCATGTCTGTTACCAGGTCTTGCAAAGTGTGTTTTGGTGACCAGCCCAATTTTGTCCGGGCTTTGGTGGCGTCACCAATCAACAAGTCTACTTCCGTGGGTCTAAAATATTTGGGGTCTACGTGTACCAACTCCTCACCGATGCTCAAGCCGCAGGCCTGTCCGGTCGCCGCCTCAAACACCTCGTGGTCTATCGCCTCCACAAATCCTATTTCGTCTACGCCTTCGCCTTTGAAGCCCATCTTCACACCCACATGGTTGAAACTCATCCGCACAAACTCACGAATCTCTGTGGTTACGCCGGTGGCGATCACAAAATCTTCCGCTTTCTC
>JAHEMG010000096.1:0-3867 GCA_024643755.1 Flavobacteriales bacterium
CGATTACGGGTTGGAATTGGAACTTGGGCGACGGTCCGCCGGCAACAATCAAAACATCAAAAACATTTAATCATACTTACACGACTTCTGGGGTATATAAAGTCATTTTAAAGGTTACTACTGTAAATGCTTGTGCTTCTATTGATACGTTCGACTACATAGTGCATGCCAGTCCTGCTATTGTGTTTGATCCCAAAGATGTATGTTTTGGACAATCCGTGATTTTTGATGATCAGAGTACGGTGTCTGTGCCTGATTTGGTTTCCGCGCGCAAATGGGATTTGGGTGATGGCTTTACAAGCACAAGCAAAACCATTAGCAGAAAATATGCTGCACCAGGTCTGTATTTCGTAAAGTTAATTTCCTATTCAAACTATATCGGACAAAAAGGAGCTTGTAGGGATTCGTTGACAAAGCCAGTTCGTGTGTATGCCTTGCCAGATGTGAGTTACACCCAGTCTCATACCTGTTTTGAAGAGGAAACCGTGTTTACCGACAACACCAACATCATGAACCCTGATTACGCTGCGACGTATAATTGGACATTCGGTGACGGGGGATCAGATACTACTATGTATGGTGCACGTTACACGTACACCGCTGCGGGTGCATACAAAACCCGTTTGACCGTGGTTTCTAATGCGGGTTGTGTTGGTACAGATACACTTACTGTATATGTACATCCCAAGCCAGTGGCCGGCTATACGGTAAAAGAAGTTTGTTTTGGCGATTCTACGGCCTTTACACGTACAGGACAATTGAATCCCAATTTGGAAGCCAAAATGACCTACAGTTGGTTGTTTGATGGCAACTTGGCTTATTTTACCAAAACCCCCAAAGTTTTGTTTGCCGCCCCTGGAACACATACTGTTGTATTGGTGTCGAAAACAAATGAGGGTTGTATGGATTCAGCTGTGGGAAATGTAAGGTCGTTCTACATGCCCAATCCCCAGTTTACACTCGACAATACAATTACGCCCAATGATTCAATACAGTGTTTCAAGAATAACTTGTTCACTTTCAATTTTTCTGTGAGCATCGACCCTAACGATACTTTGTTGAATACCGCTTGGAATTGGGGCGATAAACAAACAGAAATGCCTGCGAGCAATTCAACCCACAGCTATGCAGATACCGGCGTATACACTGTGAAATTGTATGGTTGGTCAATCAACGGTTGTGCCGACAGTATGGTTAAGCAATACGTGGTGAATCCATCGCCAACAGCAAAGTTCTATCATGAGGGTACTTGTGTGCCTGATACCATTCGTTTCTTTGACACCGCATCGATCTCAAGTCGTCCTATCGCTATCCGCAAATGGAATTTCGGCGCAGGCACAGTTTTCGGACCTGCACCAAAGAAGAATTTTTACACCACCGCAGGGCCTCATGATGTTACCTATACCATTGAAAACGATTTGGGTTGTGTAGACTCAATCACACAATCACTGAGTTTTGTTGTTAAGCCGATCATTAACTTCAACTACACAGGTAGTATGCCTTTGTGTAAGGGGGATAGCATCGACATCACAGCAGGGGGTGCAGATACCATTCAGTGGGTAGCTACTGGAGATACGAACAGAACTCAAAAGTTCTTTGGAAAAGGTTGGTATAAGGTGAAAGGGACTACAGGTATTTGCGCAACCATAGATTCTGTGCAAGTATTGGCGTTCCCAACAGCGAACATTGTAGTATATCGCGATACCACCATTTATCGTGGAAAACGCGCCAATTTGTGGGCGACCGGTGCCAACAATTATTGGTGGACAGACAGTTCAACCTTGAATATCGGACATGGTGATACCGTGATTGCACGTCCTTTCGAAACCCGCACATACTACGTTTCTGGTACAGACTCAAACGGTTGTAATGATGTAGATTCAGTGTTGGTGACGGTTGTAGATCCGCCATTGGTGAGAATTCCCAATTTGATTACACCCAATGGTGATAACGAAAATGATTTCTGGGACTTGACTGAGTTGGCTGAGATTGATTTGTTTGATATCAGAATTAGCGATCGCCAAGGAAAATTGGTTTATTTCACCAATGCATACAAGAACGATTGGCAGGCCGTGGATAATCAGAATATCGATTTGCCCGCCGGAATTTATTTTTATTACATGAAGAACCGTATCAACGGGGAAGAATTTAGAGGTTACATTCAAGTGATTCGATAAGCACAAGATGAAAAAAATTAGCATTATTTCGGCCTTAGCACTTTGTGTTGGTGGACTGACAGCCCAAATGGGTGCCAAAATCGACCAGTTTTACATGGATTATTCATTGATTAATCCTGCGGCGATGAATACGCACGATCAAGGCCATGTGACCTTGTTGTATAATAAAATGTTTTCTGCAGTGCCAGGTTCTCCGCAAACAACTGTTTTAAACGTTGCGATGCCTGTGCCCTCGAAAAACACAGGGTATGGTTTGTACTACATGCGTGAACGTGTTGGATTCTCAGAAATGCACAACGCGTACGCAACCTATGCCTATTCATTTCCTATTGCAGGAACAACCAATTTGAATTTGGGAGTGAGTGTGGGTGCATTGTCGCAAAATTTCGACATGTCAAAAGCCATTTACATCAGTGGCAATGATCCAATCATCAAATCATTGTTGTTAACACCTCCGGTTACCCGTGCCGATTTGCGCGCTTCTGCTTTCATCAATGGTGAAAAGTGGTTTGCCGGTGTGGCGATGTCTCGATTGACCAAGCCAAGATTTGATTACGTTTACTATAACTATACGTCGGCTTATCAAATGCAATCGCAAGGAAGTTTGATGTTCGGATATAACATTGATTTGGGTGACGATGTTACGTTGAAGCCAGCTTTATACGCCAGTGCTTACGATTTCAATTATTTCCGATTGCAGTATAACGTATCGATGTGGTACCAAGAGAAATTCTGGTTTGGGGTAGGCGGGAATGATATCGGACAGATTGGTGCGAACATCGGTTTCTCTCCACAAGACGACATCAAAGTATCTTATTCTTACAATACGCCAACTGGCGGACAGAGAATCGCATTGGGTAACTCACATGAGTTTCACACCTTTATCGGTTTTGCGGCTTTGGGTGGTGGTGCACGTTCTGGAGGAAAATCTGGAAACGGTGAAGGCGATGCAGATGTGAACAGTGCAAATGGGGGAGAAGGCGAAGACGGTGAAGGCAATGCCAATGTGCGTTCAAATGGTAAAAATGGTAACGGTGATGGTGATGGCGATGGTAATGGAGGATTTGGAATGAGTAAAGAGGCAACCATTACGAGTTTGGAAGACATGAAAACCATGGGTATGGGCAATGATACATCCAAAATCAAGTTGCCTGCCATTGAAAAGGTGAAGCCAGGGCCTGGGTTCTATTTGGTTGCGGGGTTGCACAGTTCAGAGGCCAAAGCAAACAAACAAATCAAGGATTTGTATAAGAAGGGTGTATTGTCTTACAAGATTTACGATCCAACAAACAAGAGTTATTATGTGTATTTGAAGGATTTTGCTTCAGAAAAAGATGCGAACCGTGGAATCTTCTATTACGAATCTTCAGTTCCACAGGTGTGGATCAGGGAAGTGAAATAGACAAAAGATATTGTATTTAACAAGAAGGGCCACGCAATTGCGTGGCCCTTCTTGTTATTACAGAACTTATTTCAGTGTAAATGCGTAGTTGATGAGATTGGCTCCCATGCGCAGCGCTTGTTGTCGCACCGCTTCCGGATCTTTGTATACTTCCGGATCCTCCCAGCCATTTCCTAAATCACATTCATAATCATAGAAGCAAATCAGCTTTCCTTCCCAAAACAATCCGTATCCAACGGGTGGTTTGCCTTCATGTTCATGGACTTTGGGTAATCCGTTGGGGAACTT